>WLRX01000025.1 GCA_009706135.1 Actinomycetota bacterium | reverse complement strand
CATTTCTGCCATCTGGTGCAAGATGCGACGATGTACAGGTTTTAAACCATCGCGTGCATCAGGTAATGCGCGCGAATAAATTACTGAGTAGGCGTACTCCAGAAATGATTCTGACATTTCAGATGAAACATCGATATCAACAATCTTGCCTGGGTATTCACCTGGTTTAGGACCAACAGGTTTTTTACCCTTGGGCGGAGTCTTCGTAGCCATGGGGGCGATTGTGCCAAGTACAACGCCTAAAGTGTGTGACCAACGTGCGGACGTGCCCCGATATTTGCAACACATGTCGCCGAAAGTGTTACTCCAGCCAATGCCGAGGCACTGATATTCCCACCAGATATTTTTGTTGCGATAAATCCGGCAGCAAAGCTATCTCCTGCACCAGTTGTATCTGCGACCAAAGTTTTTATTGCATCAATATAAATGCGATCTGCACCACGTTCTTGTGCAACAGCGCCATCTGGTCCACGTTTAATGATTACGTTTGGGCAGAGTTCTAACAATTTTGTAAGCGCCGAATCTACATCTTTAGTATCTGATACGTAGAGAGCTTCTTCTTCATTTGGTAAGACATAATCCATCAGTGGCAACCACGAAAGAATTAATTCACGGTCAACTTCTTTCATTGCACCAACAGTGACAGTGTCATAAAAAAGTGGAATTCCGGCTGATTTAATCTCAGCAATCATTTCTAATACGCCTGTGCGAGAGCGTGGATTTAAAAGCGCGTATCCAGATATATATGCTGCATCAAAGCCAGCAAGGGATGGCATGTCAGAAAGGATTAGCCCAGCGTTGGCACCAGTTTCAGGAAACATTGTGCGCTCACCTTTTTGATCCACCAAGACAACAACAACTCCTGTGGGATCACCTGTTTTGATGAGGGATGAGTGGTCGACTTTAAGGACTTCAAATTCTGAGGTAAGCGCCGCACCTGCAGAGTCATTTCCTATTCGGGCAACAATGCTTGCGTGTGTACCGGTATGGGCAATCCAGGATGCAACATTTCCTGCAGCGCCGCCGCCATGTGTAGTGATTTTAGATGCGGTGTCTTCGCCGTAATTAATTGCGCCCTGTAATTTAACAACGACATCGAGCATGACATCGCCGATGCACAGGACTTTAGGCATGACTACTTATTTAGCGCCACAGCAATATCGGCGGCTAGAGCGCAATTTGATTTAATGATTTCAATATTTACTCGCAATGAATCGCCCTTGCTTTCAGTGTGAAAGTGCTCGAGCAAATATGGCGTAACTGCCTTACCCGTGATGCCTTCCTTTTCTGCACTCGCTAATCCGCTAGCCAGTATCGAATCGTGTAATTTCTTATCCATTTGGTTCTTGACTGGATTTGCAACGATTAAAGCTGACGTGTTGGTCTTCATTGAAGTGCGCGCTTTAATCGCAGATGCAATTTGATCTGCAGTATCTGCTTGATACTCGATTTCAAAACCAGAGTCGGTCAGATAAAAGCCGGGAAAGTTCTTTGTTTTATATCCAATGACACCGATGGCTAAAGTTTCAAGGCGCTCGAGAGTGGCGCCCACGTCCAGAATAGATTTCACGCCTGCGCAGACAACAGTGATGTCTAGTGCAGAAAGGGCTGTGAGGTCAGCGGATTCATCAAATGATTCTTGTGCACCGCGATGCACGCCGCCGAGTCCACCTGTTGCAAATACTTTTATTCCGGCCATCACTGCAAGGTGAGCAGTTGCAGCCACTGTGGTTGCAGCACTTTTTCCAAAGGCCACGGCAATTGCTAAGTCACGGCTGGATGCTTTCAAAATGTTATCGCGTGTTGCAATTGTCACGAGTTCGTCATCAGTTAAACCAATGTGAACATTTCCGTCAATCACAGCAATGGTTGCTGGGGTTGCGCCGTGGGCTCGGACAATGGCTTCAACTTCACGAGCGACTTCTAGATTAGTTGGGCGAGGCAATCCATGACTAATAATTGTTGATTCAAGAGCGACGATGGGAGAGCCAGATGCAAGTGCCTTCGCAACTTCATCTGAATATTTCAATACATCGCCTAGATCTGAATTCATGAGCGAAAGGATACTGCCTAAGTACACGTGCTTCGTGGCAAGATACGAGCATGCATTTAGCCCATATAGCACCCTCAATTTTTGCGGGGCTTGGGCTAAATAGCGCAACAGATTCTTTATCTCTCGGTGAATCACCACATGGAAAAGAAGTTTTATTTCTTGTTGACGGATTTGGCGCAGATGTTATTGAAAAATACAAAGATTTGATTCCAACCCTGCATTCATTTATGCACCATGGTGTTGTTGCCACATCTTTTCCATCGACTACGGCAACTTCTCTTGCAACCTTGATGACAGGAGAACTTCCGGGCACTCATGCAATGTTGGGTTATACCGTGCGAGTTCCACGAAGTGGCGGGAGAGTACTTAACTCACTTAAATGGGATGAAAGAGTTGATCCCCATGTGTGGCAGAGCGTTCCAACACTATTTGAACGCGCAGCAGATCAGGACATCTCTGTTTCACATATTGCGGCTAAGCGTTATGAAAATACAGGATTTACTCAAGCGGTCTTTCGTGGAGCCACATATCGTGGCGCAAATGTCTTGCCTGACATGATTGCTCAAACAAAAGAGGCTCTAATTAGCGAGCCATCTTTTGCATATGTTTATATAAATGATCTCGATGTTGCCGGACATAGCGATGGTGTCGGTTCTGATAAATGGTGCGCAGCATTGGCATATGTTGATCAAGTTGCTAAAGCGTTGGTCACTCAATTGCCTCGTGGAACTCGCGTTTTCTTAACTGCTGATCACGGGATGGTTAACGTGGAAGAGAAAATCGTTTTAGGTCAAGATAATGATTTGTTATCCGGAATCGAAACAATTGCTGGCGAACCCCGCGCACGACACCTGTATTTATCTTCAGAATCGGATTCACCCGCGGCTCGTACAGAATTTGCACATAAGTGGCGTGAGTATTTAGGTGAACGAGCTGATGTATTTACTCGTGAAGAAGTTGCTGAAAATAAACTTTTTGGTCCATCACTAGTTGAAAATGCCTTGGATCGAATGGGCGATGTCATTGCAATTGCACAGGGTGGCGTTATTTTGATTGATCCAGAACGCACCTCATTAGAAAGTGCGATGGTGGGACATCACGGCGGATCAAGTGAAGTAGAAAGTTCGGTGCCATTACTTTCAAGAGTGGTTAGTTAAACTCATCCTCATCATCTTTTTTAACAGCGCCGGCACCAAACATAATTTCATCCCATGAAGGAACTTTCGCGCGACCAACAACTCCGTCACGAGCAGATGACTCATCTGGTTCTTCACGTAGCGCGACAAGTCGAGGTGGTTCATTTTTAATTGGTTCAGGTGCTGATGTAATTCGAATTGGGGCAGGTGCTTGTTCATCTGTATAAATCAATCCAGACTCTGAACGTGCGCGCTCCGCAATTTTTGAAACTCCTTGAGCATCGCCCATCATCCAGCGTGCATTTTCATCCTGGGCTACAACGGATCGACGAGTTGGATCAAATTCCCAAATAGCGTCTCCGTGCCCATCACTATTTGGATAACTCAGAGAAAGTGACCATGTCCCATCCGGGTGGCGCCATGCATTCCAGGCTAAATCTTCTTGTGAAATATTGCGTGGCGCTAATCGAGAAATAACAGCGTCAAAGAGCGTAATTGGATCTTGTCCTGGTTCGCGACGAACAATTACTGCATGGGCTTTATCAATTATGAATGAACGTTCTTGCACAATCGGACTGGAAAAACGTTCGATTTTTTCAATACTTGTTCCGGATTCCCGCGCAATATCCTGCGCGCTCTCACCATGTCGTAGTCGACGTTGAATATCTTTGACACTAAGGAATTCTTCAGATTCATCAGGAACAGATGAGAGTCGCTGTTGATTTACCGATGCCCGCAATGTGTCGCTGATGCGCAGAGTGAATTCGTTGCCATCGGAATCAGCAAGGGTTACATGAACACCATCTGGTGTTTTACCCGTGAAACGAAGATCAGTCACGAGGGCGAGCGTAACCGATGGCGGCTCGATAAGTTGAGAGGTACGGCAGTGTTGTCGCGATTGCGGCGAACATAAAGCCAAGAGGAACCCAAAACGCCATCTGCGCTCCAGAGTGGTCGATGATCACTCCTGCAAGTGCACTCGAAATTGCACCGCCCAATGGCATGCCGGCAATAACCCATGTGAGTGCTTCAGTAATTTGTCCTGCAGGCACAGCGTTTTCAACTGTTCCGTATGCATTAACAATTAGGGGTGCAATAAATAAGCCATTGACGAATAGCGCAACTGCTAGAGCGGTGATTGTTTGTGTGAAAAGAAGTGGAAGTGTTCCAATTGTGAGTCCTACTAAATAAATTAAAAATCTAGTTGCATGTGCAGATTTAAACTTGATTGCGCCATTTACAAGTGCTGCAACTGCGCTACCAACTGCCCAAATAGCCAGCAACCAACCCGTAGATTCGGGATGATTTTTTTCTTCCGCAAAACCAACAACTGTTATTCCAACAGCGCCAAAGAATCCTCCCAAGAGTGCACAAGGGAAAACAATGGATTGCACAATTCGATTCTTAAGAATTGGCGGATGTGGTTCTTGTTCATCCATTGGTTCAGCTGGTGGTTCTGTTGATTTCATGGCTGCCAGTGAAGGTAAGCCAATAGCCAAGAAAATTAGACCCGCTAAAATTCCTGCTGATGGTGCAATCTTTACGGCGCACGTTGTTGCAACTACGGGTCCGATAATAAAAACAAACTCATCGACCATCGCTTCCCAGGAATAGGCAGTATTGACGAGGTGCCCATCACTGTTCTCTGGATTATTTTTTAAAATGTGCAGCCATCTTCTACGGACCATTCCACCAGCACTGATTGCCGTTGATTCTGCGGCAATCAGAGAAACAAACCAGGTCCACACGGGAGCATCTTTAGAAACAAGTAGTACAAAGAGTAAGAAAGCGATTATGCGAACTGGCACAGCAATTCGAAGGATTTTTGCTTGTCCACGTTGATCTGCTTTGCGTGACCAGAAAACTTCAGCTGCTCCAACCACAATGGAACCAACGGCCGTGAGAGCTCCAGCAAGTGCATAAGAATCTGTGGCCGCAACCACTACAAAAATAATTGCCAATGAGTCCATTGCAATTGGCATTCGTCCAATAAAGCCTGCCGTGGAGAACTTAAATCCACCAGGTATGCGCAGAAGAGTTCCGTAGGCCTTAAGCATGGTCGCAGTCTATTAGACTCAAGCCTATGAGCGATAAAGCCGAGTTATTAGATATCGCCTTACGCGTAGGAAAAAAGGCGGCTGAGTTATTGAGCGCTCGTCCTGACGTGTTAGAAGTTTCTACAAAATCTAGTGATGTAGACATCGTCACTCAGATGGATAAGGCCAGCGAATCACTTATTGTTTCATCGATACTTGCCGAACGTCCGAACGATGGAATTATTGGCGAAGAAGGTGCGGATAGGACTTCAACATCAGGAATCACATGGGTTATTGATCCACTCGATGGAACAGTTAATTATTTCTACGGAATACCTGGGTGGAATGTTTCTATAGCTGCAAAAGATAAAGATGGAGTTGTGGCAGGTGTCGTTGTTTGTCCAACTCTTAATTCCATCTGGTGGGCTACGCGTGATGGCGGAGCATTTCATAATGGTAAGAAATTACAGTGCAATGATCCCGTTGAATTAAATCGAACAATGCTTGCAACTGGTTTTGCCTACGAACCTGAAAAGCGTGCGCTGCAATTAGATTTTATAAATAAGTTACTTCCGCAAATGAGAGATATACGACGCAATGGTGCGGCAGCTGTTGATTTATGTTTTGTTGGCGCAGGAAATGTTGATGCCTATTTTGAATCTGGATTACATGAGTGGGATATTGCAGCTGGAGGATTAATTGCCCGGGAGGCTGGAGCCATCATGAGCCAGCACGAAATCGGTGGGCAGAACTTCACTTTGGTAGCGGGTCCACACCTTCACCAAATCCTGAAAAATACGCTCGGCCTGTAGCCGATTTTCACTTGGCCACGCTCATGTGGCAAGATACGACACCTGTACAGCACTCTGTACCGATATTCGAATTAGCTGAGGAAATCATGAACGTACTTGACGCCGTAGATGCAGCATCGCTGCGAAAAGACATCCCACAATTTCGTGCTGGTGATGAGCTCAAGATTCACGTACGCGTTATCGAAGGCAGCAAGAGCCGTATTCAGGTCTTCCAAGGAATCGTTATGCGTCGTCAAGGTGATGGCGTCCGCGAAACTTTTACAATCCGTAAAGTTTCTTACGGTGTTGGAGTAGAACGTACTTTCCCAGTGCACACTCCAGTTATTGAAAAAATCGAACTTGTTAAGAAAGGCGATGTACGTCGCGCCAAGTTGTATTACCTACGTGATCTTCGCGGCAAGGCTGCAAAGATTCGCGAAAAGCGCGATGGCATTGAAGGTTACGGCGACGGAATCCTTTCAACTCCAGAACCAATCGTTCCTGTAGCGGTTGCTGCAGCCGTTGTTGCAGAGACAGTTGTTGAAGAGGTTGTAGAAACTCCAGTAGCAGAAGTTGCTGTTGAAGCACCTGTTGAAGAAGTTGCTGCCGAAGAAACACCAACCGAACAAGCATAAGTTTTCAGACATGTTTCGCAAGGGATCTCTCCTTCGGGAGCTCCCAATACTTGTTGTTGTTGCCCTTGTGGTCTCTCTATTTATTAAATCTTTTCTTGTTCAATTTTTCTATATTCCTTCAGGTTCGATGGAGAACACACTTCAGATTAATGATCGCGTAGCAGTAAATAAGATTCCATTTGTATCCGGCAAGATCAATCGCGGGGATGTGGTCGTATTTCGTGATCCCGATTCGTGGTTGCCAGGAGTTGATGATTCATCGCAATCCACAATTAAGAGCAAATTCAAAGACGCCTTGGTTCTAGTTGGCGTGCTACCAAATCCTGCCAAGCAGTATTTGGTTAAGCGCGTAATCGGTATCGCTGGAGATCGCATTGTGTGCTGCACAGATAAGAAATTAACGATTAATGGCACAGCAGTGGATGAGCCATATATTTTTAAAGGTAACAACCCGAGCGATATGACATTTGATATCACAGTAGATCCAGGAAAAATCTGGGTAATGGGTGATCATCGAGGAGCTAGCGCTGATTCACGTTATCACCAAGATGACATCAACAAAGGTCAAGTTCCACTTTCTCGTGTGACTGGTCGAGTATTTGGAGTGTTGTGGCCATTTGGTAATGCCAAAATTATTCCTTCAGTACCTGTTTTGAAATAAGTTTTTGATGGCTGCAATCGAGTCACAATTAATCGATGCAGGAATATCGCCTCTTGCTGGCGTAGATGAAGCAGGACGCGGTGCATGCGCAGGACCATTAGTTATCGCATCTGTCATTTTGCATGATCCATTTGCCGAAGATTTGGCAGCTGTACGTGATTCAAAAGATGTGAGTGAAAAAGAGCGAGAAGATTTATATGAGTTACTAATTAAAACGGCCGCGGCTATTTCAGCGATCATTGTGCCCGCTGCAGAAGTAGATTCACGGGGAGTACACGCTGCCAATTTAGATGGAATGCGTAGAGCGGTACAGGGTTTATCAATAACTCCGGCATATGTTTTAACTGATGGATATGCAGTCGATGGACTTGGTATTGCAAACCTAGCCGTTTGGAAAGGTGATCAAGTAGCGCACTGCATTAGTGCTGCTTCGATTATTGCCAAGGTAACTCGTGATCGAATTATGCGTGAGTTAGATACTACTTTTCCAGAATATGGTTTTGCCAAGCACAAGGGCTATATCACTGCTTCGCACACCAAAGCCCTGAATGCTTATGGTCCGTGCATAGAACATAGACGTTCATTTTCAAATATTGCAGCCCTTATCAACAAGAAGGCTTAATTCACATATTCATTAAGTAAGTGCAATGTAGTCGGCTCACATATTTATTCTGTTCAGATTATGAATGAGTCCACAAAGAAGAACAGTAATAAAAGTATCGGCGCCTTTGGCGAAGAAAAAGTCTCTGAGTACTTACTGGCACAGCACTATGAAGTTATCGAACGTAATTGGCGCATTCGTGAAGGTGAAATAGACATAGTTGCGTTGTCGCCTAAGGGTGTTTTTTCTTTCATTGAAGTCAAGACTCGATCATCTATTGCCTTTGGACACCCATTCGAAGCAATTAATAATGAAAAAGCCCATCGTATGCAACGTTTGGCACTCGCATGGCTGGCAACTCATAAGTGTTTTGGATGCGATTACTCCATCGATGTAGCTGCGGTTTTAACTGCAGCAGATGGAACATTTACAATCGAATATCGCGCTGGTGTGCTCTGAGCTTGGGTCAGTGTTATGCAATTGCATTACAAGGTTTGTCAGGCTCACTTGTAACTGTTGAGGCAGATATCGCCGATGGCTTACCAATGTATGCACTCTTGGGATTGCCCGATACCGCGCTCTCTGAATCACGTGATCGAGTGCGCGCAGCCCTCGTTAATTGCTTAGAAACATGGCCAAACAAAAAAGTCACCGTTTCATTATCGCCAGCTTGGTTACCCAAGAGTGGTTCTAGCTTTGATTTATCCATTGCAATTGCATTACTCGCTGCTAACGGAACTATTCCTAATCAATCTCATGCAGATACTGTTTTTCTAGGTGAACTCGCATTAGATGGAGCTATTCGATCTATACGGGGAGTCCTGCCTTCACTTATTGCCGCTTATGGCGCGGGTGTATTAACAGCAGTTGTGCCACTAGAAAACTTGGCTGAAGCAGAACTCATGACTCATATGAAAGTAATTGGAATGTCGCATTTAAATGAGGTACTGCGTTGGTTGCGCACAGGTACTCGTGAAGAACATCCCGAATTAGATCTGCACTTTGACGTAGATGATGCATATGATTTTTCTGACGTTGCGGGCCAACCACTTGCCCGTCGTGCAGCCGAAATTGCAGCCACTGGCGGACATCATTTATTACTCATAGGACCACCCGGTGCGGGCAAAACTATGATTGCCGATCGAATTCCTACTATCTTGCCGCCACTAACAATTGATCAAGCACTTGAAGTAACAGCGGTGCATTCAATCGCCGGCGCTCTAACTTCTCGTTCACCGCTTTCATTGACCGCACCGATTGTCGCTCCCCATCACAGTGCCACTCGCGTTGCAATGGTCGGTGGTGGTTCGCACGTAATTAGACCTGGTGCATGTTCTTTAGCTCATCACGGTGTCTTATTTATTGATGAAGCACCTGAATGTGGCCCTGGAATATTAGATGCACTCAGGCAACCACTTGAATCAGGGACTATTTCCATCGCACGTTCAATTGGAAATATGACATTTCCTGCTCGATTTTTGTTAGTTCTTGCTGCCAATCCATGTCCATGCGGAAAATTTGCTGGTCGTGGCAGAGGGTGTACATGCACATCAATTCAGGTACGCAGGTATTTGGGAAAGCTATCTGGTCCACTCATGGATCGTATTGACTTGCGCGTACAAGTAGATCCTGTTGGCCGCGTGGATATGGCGCGTACAGAACTTGGAGAATCAAGTGCGCTCATTCGAGAACGTGTCATTGCCGCACGCGAAGTGGCTGCAACGCGATTCGCTCATGAATCCTGGAAAGTGAATTCGCAAATTCCTTCCCGTGCGCTGCGCACTACCTACCAAAGCGAGAAAAGTGCAATGAATTTTTTGCACGATGAACTCGACCGCGAACGCTTAACAGCGCGCGGTCTGCACAAGGTGATGCGTGTTTCTTGGACGCTTGCAGATATGAAGGGACATCCCCGTCCCACCTTGGAAGATGTACAAGAAGCACATGGATTACGAGAAGGGATAGAAATGTGAGCACAGAAATTGAAGCGCGTGCCAGATTATTTGACGCAATCGAAGGGGGTTCAACTTTTTGGTCTCGAGAAATAAGTGATATTGGTGCAGGCGCAGTTGTAGAGAGGATTATTGGCAAATGTTATGACCCAATCAAATATGAGCGAGTTGTTACAAGGGTTCGCTCAACATCGGCGGAACAGATATTAGAAAAAATAGGAGTAACTGGTTCAGAATTTATCTACCCATCAACACAGGAGTGGCCCGAAACACTTGAAGACTTAGCATGCCCACCAATTGCACTAATCGT
>WLRX01000024.1 GCA_009706135.1 Actinomycetota bacterium | reverse complement strand
TGCGCTGCATTAATCGATCTTGAATTTCGGAATCAGCAATCTCAGTGATTATTTCTGCAAAGAAACCTCGGACAACTAAGCGTCGAGCGTCCTCTACTGAAATACCTCGTGACATCAAATAGAAAAGTTGTTCATCATCAAAGCGACCCGTAGTACTTGCGTGTCCTGCACCAACTATCTCACCAGTTTCGATCTCTAAATTTGGCACTGAATCGGCGCGAGCTCCGTCTGTGAGCAAAAGATTTCGATTGAGTTCGTAGGTGTCCGTTCCCTCAGCATTGGCGCGAATGAAAACGTCACCAATCCAAACTGTATGAGCCTTGTCTCCAGATAAAGCACCTTTGAAATTAACTCGAGACTTAGCATTGGGAACGCAATGATCAACGAATATGCGGTGCTCAAAGAACTGCCCAGCAGTTGCGAAGTACACACCAATTAATTGAGCATCTGCGCCAGGGCCAGTAAATTCAACTGTTGGAAGTAAGCGAACAACCGATCCACCAATAGTGACAGTGATGGATTTAAACATCGCATCTTTATCAACTATGGCATGGTGCTTGCCTACGTGAACAGTTTGTGAATCCCACTCTTGCAAAGTTACAAAAGTTAGATTCGCGCCTGATTCAACTTTGAATTCAATCTCTTCTGCTAACAAGGTGTCCCCTGTATTGGCAAGAATTACTGTTGCCCGTGCATTCGATCCCACCTGGATTAGAACACGGGAGAATTCAGCTTCATTGATGCCAAGGGTTTTTCTCGACAAATGAATTGGCGAGCTAATCTCTGTGTTTGCAGCGATTTTCAAAACTGCAACATCTGAGGAAAACTCTCGAACTCTGTTCATTACTGCATCATCAGTTGTGCTTAAAGATGGCAAGAGCTCACGGGAAATTCTTTCGAAAGTAACTCCTGGAGTGACATCAGAATTCAACGAAAGTGAGCGATGCTCTGCAATTGCTGCAGACCCATCGTGTAACCCTTTAAGACGATTAAGTGGAGTAAAACGCCACGACTCTTCTCGCCCATGAGGCACTAAAATATTTGTGGTTAAAACACTCATTAACCAACAGCGCCTTCCATTTGAAGTTCAATCAAACGGTTGAGTTCAAGTGCGTATTCCATTGGAAGTTCGCGAGCAATAGGTTCGATGAATCCACGAACAATCATTGCCATTGCTTCATCTTCTGTTAGACCACGTGACATCAGATAGAACAATTGATCATCGCTGATCTTGGAAACTGTGGCTTCGTGACCCATTGAAACATCGTCTTCTCGAACATCTACATATGGATATGTATCCGAGCGAGAAATCGTGTCCACCAGCAGCGCATCGCACTTCACTGTGCTCTTTGAATGATGAGCACCTTCTTGAATCTGCACTAGGCCGCGATATGACGTTCTTCCACCACCACGAGCAACTGATTTAGAAATTACAGTTGAAGATGTATATGGGGCAGCGTGAACCATCTTTGCCCCAGAATCTTGATGCTGACCTTCTCCGGCAAATGCAAGTGAAAGGGTTTCACCCTTTGCATGCGCTCCCATGAGAAAAATCGCTGGGTATTTCATGGTTACCTTTGAGCCAATGTTTCCATCGATCCACTCCATGGTCGCACCTTCGGCGCATGTAGCTCGCTTGGTAACTAAGTTATAAACGTTATTTGACCAATTTTGAATAGTTGTATAACGAACACGTGCGCCCTTTTTCACAATAATTTCAACTACTGCAGAGTGCAGTGAGTCGGACTTGTAAATAGGAGCTGTACAACCTTCTACATAATGAATATAAGAATCTTCATCAGCAATAATCAATGTACGTTCGAACTGACCCATATTCTCAGTGTTAATGCGGAAATATGCCTGCAAAGGAATTTCAACGTGTACTCCCTTAGGAACATAAATGAAAGATCCACCAGACCAAACAGAGGTGTTTAAGGCTGCGAACTTGTTATCGCCGACTGGGATTACTGTTCCGAAGTATTCTTTGAACAATTCTGGGTGCTCACGCAATCCTGAATCCGTATCAAGAAAAATCACACCTTGCGCTGCTAGGTCTTCACGAATTGAGTGATACACAACTTCAGATTCATACTGCGCTGCAACGCCTGAAACTAGGCGTTGTTTTTCTGCTTCTGGAATACCTAAACGGTCGTAGGTGTTTTTAATATCTTCTGGAAGGTCATCCCATGTTTGTGCTTGCTTTTCAGTTGAACGAACAAAGTATTTGATTGTATCGAAAAAGATTCCAGACAAATCTGAACCCCAAGACGGCATCGGCTTTTTCTCAAACAGCGCCAAACCCTTAAGACGTAGATCTAGCATCCACTGTGGTTCGGATTTCTTTGAAGAGATATCACGGACAACATCTTCGTTAATGCCGCGCTTGGCGTTATCACTGGATTCATTCTTATCTGCCCAGCCGTATTCGTAATTACCAATTCCTTCGAGTTCTGGATGGGCGATTGTCATGAGCGACCTCTCTTAGTAGTTAACATACGAGCCGTTTTTGGAACAAAAGTTGTACAGACACCATCGCCATGAGCAATGGTTGCTAAACGTTGAACGTGAGTACCGAGTATCTCTGAGAAAGCACGAGTTTCAGCTTCACACAATTGTGGGAACTCGGCTGCAACGTGTGCGATCGGACAATGGTGTTGGCAAATTTCTTCTCCATGTGATTTCACAAGAACACTTGCTGCATAGCCTTGCTCGGTGAGAAATGAGGCCAAAGCGTCACTCTTCTGAGATTTCTTAACAATCGAAATTGATGCCTTTTTAATGATGTCATCAGCGCGAGATTCTGCGAACGCTTTAATACTCTCTTCTCCCATTTGTGCGGACATGAATTTCAAAGCGGCAACTGCTAAATCATCATAGGAATGTTCAAACTTTTCACGACCGTTATCGGTCATTACAAAAACTTTTGAAGGTCTTCCGCGACCTCGAACAAGGGCTGCATGTGGTTCGCGTGCTTCTAAAACTCCATCAGAAACAAGGGCATCTAGATGGCGACGAATTCCGGCAGGAGTAAAACCAAGCTTCTTTGAAAGAGCAGCTGCAGTTGATGGTCCGTTTTCTAGGATCTGGCGAGCCACCGCGTCGCGGGTACGCACATCATCAGCAGGTGCAATTCCAGCGGCTATTTTCACAACACTATTGTGTCTTAAATCAATGATTCTTACCACTCGAGGCTCACCGCTAATTGGCGTCGATGAGCTTGCCCGCCAATCTAGGCTAAGCCTATGAGCGAATTTGCCCGAAAATGGTTAGCGGCAATTCTGCGAGTATTGCTGATTTTTCAAACTGGCATCGTGCTCACCGGCGGAGTAGTTCGACTTACCGGTTCAGGTTTAGGTTGCCCAACATGGCCAGAGTGCACGGGTGACTCATATACCCCTGTCGATGGACAAATTGAAGGTTTTAAATCATGGATCGAATTCGGAAATCGTTTACTAACTTTTGCACTCGTATTAGCTTGCGTGCTATCTGTTCTCGCAGTGCTGATCAGTAAACGAAAAGATTTAAGATTGCTCGTTCTAGGACAATTAGCAGGCATCTTCGGTCAAGCACTATTGGGTGGCATCACGGTGCTTACAGATTTACATCCACTTCCTGTTGCAGGTCACTTTATTCTTTCAATTATCTTAATCGCAGGTGCACAATCACTTTTGACTAAAGCAAAGTTTCCATACCAGGGAATTAAACTTGGTAAAATTACACTCCATTTTCTTTCTCGAAGTCACATAGTCCTTACGTTCATAGTTATTGTTGCTGGAACATTGGTAACAGGTTCTGGTCCTCATGCCGGAGATGCTGCCGCCCCACGTTTTGATTTTGATTTCCGTACGGTGGCTTGGTTACACGCAGATTTGGTCATTGCATTATTAGGCCTCTCCCTGGCCTACTTCATTTTTGCCTCGACTCCTTCTGCTACAAAACGCATGCTCAAATTCTTCCTCCTTGCAGCACTAATCCAAGGGGCAATTGGATATATTCAGTACTTCCTGGATTTGCCAGAGTTAATTGTTGCCATGCATATGCTCGGATCCACATTGGTGTGGATAAGCGCATGGAAAGTATGGCTATCCGTTTCAAGACAACCAAAAGAGAGTGAATTGAATCGATGAGCACTATTGCTAATTGGAGTAAAGAAGATGACCTTGTAATTGCCCATGCACGGGCACTTGCAATGGATGCAGTGCAGAAGGTGGGCAATGGCCATCCTGGAACCGCAATGTCTTTGGCTCCTGTTGCATACTTACTCTTTCAACGTCACTTAATTCACGACCCTAGTGATCCTAAGTGGATTGGTCGCGACCGATTCATTCTGTCTTGCGGACACTCATCAATGACTCTTTACACACAGCTCTTTCTTAGCGGATATGGATTAGAACTAAAAGATCTTCAAGAGTTTCGAACCTGGGGTTCACTTACACCAGGTCACCCAGAGTTTGCTCACACCGCCGGAGTTGAAATGACAACTGGACCTTTGGGTCAAGGTGTTTCAACTGCAGTAGGAATGGCAATGGCTGCACGATTTGAGCGCGGTCTCTTTGATCCATTAACAATTGATGGTTCATCATTATTTGATCACAATGTGTGGGTCATTTGTTCTGACGGAGATTTGCAGGAAGGCATTAGCAGCGAAGCTGGTTCCTTTGCGGGTACTCAAGCTCTCGGTAATTTAAATGTCATCTATGACGATAATCGGATTTCAATTGAAGGCGACACACACGTCACATTTACAGAAGATGTATCTGCAAGATACCGGGCCTATGGCTGGGAAGTTATAGAAGTGCCAGCTCTTTCAAATGGTGATGTGGACTTAGTTAACTTAGATAAAGCGATGACACAGGCAGCTGCAAATCTAAAACAACCAACAATGATTAGATTAAAAACAGTTATTGCCTGGCCCGCTCCCCATGCACAAGGCACAGCCAAGTCCCATGGATCAGCACTCGGAGCAGAAGAAATCGCTGCAACCAAAACCGAACTGGGTTTGAACCCAGTAGAACACTTTGCATTTCCACAAAATTTGCTTGACCACGCGCGTCTAGTAAAGGAACGTGGCGCTGTAGCTCGAGGGCAATGGGACAAGAAATTTGACTCATGGAAGAACGCGCAACCTGATCGAGCTAAAACTTTGTCACGAGTTCTTTCGCAACAATTACCTTCAGATTGGGATTCCTTAATTCCGCATTTTGAGGCTGGTAAGGAGATCGCTACTCGTAAAGCATCCGGTGATGTGATCAACGCTCTGGCGCAGAAACTTCCTGAAATGTGGGGCGGTTCTGCAGATCTAGCGGAAAGCAATAACACCACCATTGAGGGTGGGGGTTCTTTTCTTCCTGAATCTAGTTCCATGAAAAATGCGAATCCTTACGGTCGAATCATTCACTTTGGTATTCGAGAACATGCAATGGGATCAATGCTCAATGGAATCGCTTTAAGTGGCTTAACAAAAGCATTCGCTGGAACATTCGCAGTGTTCAGTGATTACATGAGGCCTGCTGTTCGATTAGCTGCTCTTATGAAACTGCCTTCCACATTTGTTTGGACGCACGATTCAATTGGATTAGGAGAAGATGGACCAACACATCAACCTGTTGAACACTTTGCAGCACTTCGTGCGATACCTGGTTTAGATGTCATCAGACCAGCTGATGCCAATGAAGTTACAGCCGCATGGCGTGTAATTATTCAGCGTCGCAACGCATGTGGAATTTTACTTTCCAGACAAAATTTGCCGGTCTTTGATCGCACGCAATATGGATCACTCGATGGCGTTGCACGCGGTGCTTACATTCTCAAAGAAGCAAGCTCCACCCCACAAGTTATTTTAATGGCCACAGGTTCAGAAGTTTCCTTAGCTGTAACGAGTGCGCAAGCCTTGGAAGCATCGGGAATCCCAACTCGCGTTGTCAGCGTTCCGTGCTTTGAATGGTTTAACGAGCAGACTCAAGCATATAAGGATGAAGTTCTGCCTCCATCGATAAAAGCCCGCGTTAGTATCGAAGCAGGAATAGCTCAGGGTTGGCGTGATTACGTCGGCGATAACGGGGCTTCTATTTCTCTAGAGCATTACGGTGCATCAGCTAGTGCCAATGTTTTGTTTAAAGAGTTTGGGTTTACGGTGGAAAATGTCATAGCCACAGTAAAGAAGGTTCTTTCTTGATTACACACGACATATCAAAGGCAGGCACGTCTATTTGGTTAGATGACTTATCGCGAGCAAAGTTAACTGGTGATGATGCTCAAAGTTTGCCATCTCGAATCGCCAATTCAGGCGTTGTGGGAGTAACAACTAATCCAAGTATTTTCAATTCGGCAATCACAGGTTCTGCGGATTACGCCGACGACATCGCCTCGATGAAGTCCTTAACCCCCGAAGAGATTGTTAAGAAATTAACTACTGATGATGTGCGCAAAGCATGTGACCTCTTCGCAGATATCTATGCTCAATCTTCCGGGATAGATGGTCGAGTAAGCATTGAAGTTGATCCACGCCTGGCCCACGACACCCAGAGCACAATTGATGAAGGCAAATCCCTCTGGGAAATAGTTGGTCGCCCAAATCTTTTGATTAAAGTCCCAGCAACTAAAGCTGGCCTACCTGCCATTACCGAACTGATCGCAAGCGGAATCAGCGTTAATGTCACTTTGATCTTTTCTTGCCAACGCTATGAAGAAGTAATCGATGCTTTTATTCTCGGAGTAGAAGGTGCTCAAAAGCGCGGCATTGATCTTTCAACAATTCATAGTGTGGCCTCTTTTTTTGTTAGCCGAATAGATACATCAGTTGATCGCCAACTCAAAGAGATAAACACCCAATCAAGCCTTGAACTCCTTGGTAAGGCAGCGATTGCTAATGCTGTTCTTGCCTATGAACTATTTCTAACAAAATCTACATCTGCACGTTGGAACAAGTTAAGGTCTGCCGGTGCACACATGCAACGTCCATTATGGGCATCTACCGGTGTTAAAGATCCGGCTTATGACGACACTAGATATGTCATGGAATTAATTGCGCCTTTTACTGTAAACACAATGCCGCAATCAACATTGGACGCTGTAATTGATCATGGCAAATTTCATGGAAATACAATTTCACCGGCCATCGAGAATTCCCATATTACTCTCGCTGCTCTTTTAAAAACTGGAGTTTCACTTAATCACATCACCGATTCCTTAGAGACAGAAGGAGTAGCTGCCTTCGCCAAAGCTTGGCAAGCACTTTTAGATGATGTAGATAAGGTTCGAACTGCATGATTGAAGTTCGATACAGAAATAGCGAGCAAGTTGATCGGCAATCACAACTATTCAAAAAATTAGTAGACGCTCATGAACGGCTCATCAAAAAAGACTTCACCATCTGGGGTCCAGAAGCCAGTGATGAAGCAAAAATACGCATGGGTTGGATTGATCTACCTACAGAGTCTCGCGAGTTACTTGCACAACTTGATGCACTCACGGCCAAGTTTCGACATCTGAGCACAATTGTTTTATGTGGAATGGGTGGATCTTCTCTCGGTCCCGAAGTTATTGCACACACCTATGACAAAGAGCTCATCGTGTTGGATTCAACTGATTCACATTACATTTCCCATTGCTTACCTGAAAATCTGGAAACAACGCTTGTGATTGTCGGTTCAAAATCTGGTTCAACAATAGAGACAGCCAGTCAGAAAGCACTCTTCGAAAGTTTGTTTGACAGAGCTGGCTTAGATAAAACTAAACACATGATTATCGTTACCGATCCAGATTCTCCACTTGATATCGCATCACGTAGCTCTGGATTCACAGTAGTTAATGCCAACCCGAATGTGGGTGGTCGCTTCAGTGTTTTGGGAGCTTTCGGTTTAGTACCTTCTGCATTTCTCGGCATCGATGTTTCAATAATTTTAGATAGCGCGGCGGATACGAAAGAATCCTTAATTCGAGATCCACATCCAGCGCTACTTACAGCCTATGCAATCATTACTGGAACAGTTCAATACTTTGGCATTACAGATGAGCATTCAAAAATGCCTGGGCTATCAGATTGGATTGAACAACTCGTTGCTGAATCCACGGGTAAGAACGGAGTTGGCCGCCTACCGATAGTTATCGAAAAAGAAGAAGATGCTCTTCCATCAAATGCCTTAACAATTTCATTTGCATCCGATACAGACTTGGTAGTTTCAGGAGATTTAGGTTCGCAATTCTTTTTTTGGGAGTGGGTAACTGCGCTTTTAGGTTCTGGTTTATCTATCGACCCCTTTAACCAACCAAATGTCCAGGAATCTAAGTTAGCAAGTGGAGCACTCCTAACATCATGGGGTAATTCAGTTCCAACGCTCAACAATGTTGGTACGGATAACTCCATAGCGTTTTTTCGCGCCGCTGATAGTGCAAAAAATCTCTTGAGTGATTTCATCAATCAAATTGACGAAAATGGATACCTATCCATAATGGCTTATCTGGATCGTCAAAATGATTCACAAATAATTGAAATTCGAAACATCATTGCGCGCAAAACTTCTAAGGCTGTAACTTTTGGATGGGGGCCACGGTTTTTACATTCAACAGGGCAGTATCACAAAGGCGCACAAGCCAATGGATCTTTCCTTCAAATAACAGCTGAGAGCGATGTTGATTTTGATATTCCAGGAAAAGATTTTTCTTTCAAAACACTCATTGCAGCCCAGGCCAATGGAGATCAAAACGCTATTGCAAGCCGTGGATTACCGATTTTGCGATTGCATCTATTAGATCGCGCGCTAGGAATTTCTCAACTTCTAGCCATAGCTAGGCAGCTTTAGTCATCCCCACGAAGTTTGCGAAGGGCTTCATCTAGAATTTTTGCACCTTCGGCATCACTTCTACGTTCTTTCACATAAGCCAAGTGAGTTTTGTACGGTTCATTCTTAATTGGACTTGGCGGATTAGCTTTATCGCGACCTGCTGGATAACCGCACTTAGGGCAATCCCATTCTGCAGGGATTACAACGCTCTCTTCTTCGGCAAATGATGGACGCACTTCATGTCCATTTGCACACCAATAAGAAACATGAGAACGAGCAATCGCTTCTCCACGTTCTGCCTCGCCCATTGGGCCTGCACCAACGCGACTACCGCGGATTGCACTTGCCATGTATTGCTCCTATCAATTCAGAGTTAGGTAAAAACTATTACTTTAGAACCAAACTTAAAGCCACAACTCCGGCAAACCACAATCCACCAACTACAATTGTGATGCGATCTAAGTTGCGCTCTACGACGGATGAGCCGCCATAGTTGGAAGAAATGCCGCCACCGAACAAATCAGATAGTCCCGCGCCTTTTCCTTTGTGCAATAGAACAAGAAGGATCATAAGAACGCTTGTTATAACCAGAATGATTGAGAGTGCTAACTTCACTGGACTGTGCTCCTTTTATGCCTTAACACCCGAGATGGTGGGTAGGTGGATAAGGATACCTGTTTCGGTGGAGACTTTTCGCCTTATGAAGCAGCGTAGAACTTAACGATTTTGGCTAATTCCTCAGGATCCAGACTTGCACCGCCGATTAGAGCTCCATCAACATTCTCATTTTTCATAATCTCAACAATGTTGGAAGACTTCACAGAACCACCATAAAGGATTCGCATATTTGCAGCTATCTCTGAACTTCCAATTGATTCGATTTCTTCTCGAATAGCCGCGCACACTTCTTCGGCGTCTTCTGGGGTCGCACTCTTTCCGGTACCAATTGCCCAGACGGGTTCGTATGCAATAACAATTTTCTTTAAATCTGGCTTATGGAAACCTTCAAGGCCTGCACGAATCTGTCGTACAACGTGACTTACGTGCGTTCCAGTTTCACGCACTGAAAGTTCTTCTCCAACGCAAAATATTGGAGTTAATTCATTGGCAAGAGCTGCTTTAATTTTGCGATTAATCAGTACATCATCTTCGTGATGAACTGCTCGACGCTCACTATGGCCAATCACCACAAATGTGCATCCAAGCTTTGCCAACATCGAACCCGAAATATCGCCAGTAAAAGCACCACTTGCATCTGGTGATACATCTTGAGCACCGTAGAGAAGGCGCAGACGATCTCCATCTACAAGTGTTTGAATAGAGCGAATATCTGTAAATGGCGGGATGATCGCAACATCGACTTCGTCATAATCTTTATCTGTCAGGCTGTAAACAAGTTTTTGCGCAACGGCGATGGCTTCAAGGTGATTGAGATTCAT
>WLRX01000023.1 GCA_009706135.1 Actinomycetota bacterium | reverse complement strand
GTTCGCGACATTGCCTTGAATAGTCCCACCTAAACTTGGATCTAAAACAATTACTTTATTTGCTAAGGCTGGACCACGATTCTTTTGTGTAGCGTTTTCACGAAGTTGTGAAGGTGCGCCACCAGAAACAATTTTTGTTAAACGAATAAGTGAGATTACGGTTGCGGGCCCACATTGTCCGTCAACTGCGATACCGACTGATCTCTGAAACTCCTTAACCGCACCTGATGTGAGATCTCCGTAAATTCCGTCAACTCGTCCACAATCAAAACCCATCTCAGTTAACCGGCTTTGCAATGCCGCAACATCGTCACCGCGCATAAATGGTCGCTCTTGAAGATAGAGCGAACGATCTCCTAATTTCCAACGAGCTTCTTCGAGCGCGCGAGCAGTCACATCATTGATGGAGCCAGTAACTGTTAACCCGCGCGATTGTTGAAAAGAGCGGATCTCTTCTTCAGAGAGCTCTTTCATAATTAATTAAATAAAACTTTCGAGTTCTTTGAGCAGTGCTGGCTTTGGCTTTGCACCAATAATTGTCTTAACAACTTCGCCGTTTACATAGACATTTAACATTGGAATTGATGTAACACCGTATTTAATTGCGATAGCAGATTCTTCATCTGTATTGAGTTTTACAATCTTTAACTTATCGCCATGTTCAGCTGCAATCTCGTCAAGGATTGGTCCAATAGCGCGGCATGGTCCACACCACTCAGCCCAGAAATCAACTAGAACAGGAGTGCTGCTCTTAAGTACGACTTCATCAAATGTTGCTGCTGTAACTGCTGTTGCTGCGCTCATGACTTCCCCTTTATTTTAATTTAAGTAGTCTATTCAGAGAACTTTACTAGTGAGATAGAAATTTTTCAGCATCGAGAGCAGCCTGACATCCAGAGCCCGCAGCTGTTATTGCCTGGCGGTAGGTGTGATCGACTAGATCTCCACAAGCAAATACGCCTTCAATGTTTGTCTTTGTAGAACGTCCTTCAACCTTTACATATCCCTCGGCGTCTAATGAAACCTGGGTTGTTATTAATTCACTGCGAGGAATATGTCCGATTGCAACAAAGAGTGCGCCAAATTCGCGCTTTGAAACATCACCGGTAATTGTGTTCTTTAATTGCAACGCTTCCATCTTGGTTTCACCTAATACATCTGTTACTTCGGTGTCCCATAAGAATTCAATTTTTGGATTAGCTTTTGCACGATCAGCCATAATCTTTGATGCACGCAGAGAATCACGACGGTGAATTAACGTAACTTTGCTTGCAAACTTTGTAAGAAACGTTGCCTCCTCAACTGCAGAATCTCCGCCGCCGACAACTGCAATTTCTTGATCGCGGAAGAAGAAACCATCACATGTGGCGCACCATGAAACACCACGGCCAGATAAACGTTTTTCATTCTCTAATCCAATTTCGCGATAAGCAGAGCCCATTGCAAGAATTACAGATTTAGATTTAAGAACATTTCCTGAACCATCTTTTAACGTTTTAATCGGGCCTTTTAAATCCATCTCAACAATGTCATCGGTAATCAATTGGGTACCAAAGCGCGCTGATTGTTTGCGCATTGAATCCATTAAATCTGGGCCCATGATCCCATCTGTAAAGCCAGGAAAGTTTTCAACTTCTGTTGTTTTCATAAGCGCGCCACCAGCAGTTACTGAACCTTCGTACATAACAGGTTCAAGTTGCGCGCGAGCGGCATAAATGGCAGCGGTGTAACCAGCTGGACCAGATCCAACAATGATAACTTCGTGGATTTTTTCGTTCATGTATTCACCATAACCTCAGTTTAAGGCTGTTTATTCCACTGCCTTGTTACGGCGCAAAATAAGGGCAGTAATTCCGCTCACTTCACTTATTCGCAAAGCCTTTGCAGCAAAGAAATAACCAACTGATCCGGTAACTATTACAAAGAGAAGTTGAGCAACTCGAATTACTTCGGATGCATCAGAGCCAACCCATCCAAAAAATTGAGAGATAGCAAATACTGGGAGCATCGCAATAAGGGAAGCAGACAGGAGGCGCCCGTGCTGTCCAATAAATTCACGGACATAAATTTGGCCTACATGTCTTTTAAACAAGAACAGAGTAATAAATAAGCCAAATAAATAACTAACAGAGAAAGCAATACCTAAGCCAACGGTGACCCATTTGCTAGGTAAAATCAACAAAAACAAATAGGAGAGCGCCACAGAAATAATATTTATAATTAAAATTGAACGAACCTGAGTACGAGTATCTTCAAAAGCATTAAACCCACGGATTAATACCAAATTGATTGAGAAGGCAACAAGTCCAAGACTAAGCGCTGATAAAACATAACCAATATAAATACTGTCCTCTTTATCAATACCAAAAAAAAGCACCTCAGTTATCAATGGGCCAAAAAACAAGAAAGCTACAGAACTTGGAATCGTTAAAACACCGACAGTTTTAATGGTGCGCAACAACTCCTCTTTGACTGCCTCAATCTTTTTATCAATCGCTAACTTCGAAATATGGGGTAGAAGTGCCGTCACAATAGAAAGCGTGACAATTGAGTAAGGTAATAACATAATCAAATAAGCATTTTTAAATGGCGTAAAACCCACACCAGTGGCGATTCCAACTTTTGCACTTTCAACAGCTGCGGTGGTTGCTACATTAACTGTAATTAAATAACCAATTTGTGAGATTAAAACATAAACAAGTGTCCAACCAGCAAGGGAAAATGACTTACCTAAACCAGCAAAGCCCCACCTAGGCCGAATACGAATACCAGATCGCTTAACAACCGGAACAAGAATAAGCGCCTGAATAACAATGCCAGCAGTTGTTCCCCAGCCAAGAATTTGAATCTGTAGATCTGTAATTGAATCAACACTCACACTTGGCCACTTCAATAAGAATGCAGAGAAAACAAGAATAACTACAAGGTTATTGGCAATCGGTGCCCACATGAGGGGCGCGAAAGAACCGCGAGCATTAGCAATTTGTCCAAGCATTGTAAATAAACCTAAGAAAAAGATTTGCGGTAAACAGTAGCGAGTGAAAGCTATTGCAATCTCGCGTTCAGATTCAAAACCAGGAGAAGAAAAACTTGGAGCATAAACATAAACAAGCTGAGGGGCAAAAATCACTCCAATGACAACTAGAACCAAAAGAATTGCACTAATTGTTGTCACTAAACGCGAAGCAAATAAATGACCACCATCCACATCATCAAATGCTCGAACTAGCTGTGGGACAAATATTGCAGTGAGAGCCCCACCAACAAGTAAGTTATACAAAATATTGGGCATGGTGTTTGCAACGTTATACGCGTCAGCCAGCAGCGCTGTACCAAGTGCAGCAATTAGTATCACGCCACCAATAAATCCAGTAATGCGCGAAATAATTGTGCCCACTGCCATCACGCTTGACGCACGAAAGAGTTCGCGTTCTTTCACTTACGCGCCCTCCTTATTCGTCGCACACTCTGCGTAACTGCGGCTAGGAATAAAAGTACTGCGGCACCGGTTGTAAACCAAGCAACACGAGAATCAATTACAGTTAAATTCAGGGATAGATCAGCAGATTCACTAAGTACGCGTCCTTGTGCATTCACAAATTGAGCAGTGATAACTACTTGACCAGGTGCAAATATTTCGACAGGTATTGATATCTGGGTCTTTGATTTCGGTTCAAGAGAAATATCTTCAACACTATCAATACGTATACGAGAAGAACCAGCGTAAAGATCTAAATTAACTTTCACAACAGAGTTAAACCCATTTGCCAAAGTAATAGGTAACTTTGATCGCGCAGATGTTAATTGGTATTTACCAGCATAAATTTTTAAACGCTCTTTGTATTTATAGACCTCTTGTGTGGCATTGAAGGAAAAATATGTTCGATCAGTTTGGGTGAGCAACGGTGACATAAGTCTTCCCAGCTGGGCGCGAATATCAGCCAATTCAGAAGGATCAACAACGGTAGAAAGTGCTGCTATTGCTTTGCGATTCTTTGCATACTGATCACGCAAATTTTTGGAGAAATAAGATTGACCTTTGCTCCAAGCGGCCAACGGCTCACTACGAACCGGACGGCCTAAGGCTGTTGCCAATCTAGTTTGTGCAGTCTTGTAATAATAATTAAGTTCACTTGGTGCAAGCTTGCGCGCTAATTCAGGATCCGGATTTCCAAATGGCAACGCAACAACTTGTGCATTCTTTGTAACTTTTTTCAATTGGGATAAGTACGCAACAGCTTCAATTGATGAATCTAATTTCTTACCATCACGCAATTCGTATGGCTCAGTCATCGCTGTAATATCTTCAATGAGCGCTGCATCGATTACCCAGATTCGTGGCGTGCTATCTAAAGAGAAAATCAAACTCCATAACCGACCTCCGACCGCAATTTCTTCCGCTAATTCATCATTTCTAAAAGTGCCATCAAAGTTGCGGTGCACCGTGCTCGTAATTTGAACTTCACGAGATTCGGCGTGGGCCGGGGCAGGTAAAATAAAAAAAGTAATTAAGGCAAACAGAAATAATTTTTTCATGTCAGCAACTCAGAATTCTTAGCAATAAGTTTTTTCTCATCTGGATATGCCAACAGGGCAACTATCTCACCAAGTGGAAACCAGCCAACCTCATCAACTTCACTCTCTTGAGGGGCAAGTAACCCGCCAGTTTCTTTAAATACAAAATGGTGAACAGTTTTATGAATGCGTTTTCCACCAGCCATGAACCAGAAATCAATCACACCAAGAGATTGCGTAATTTCCGAATTAATTCCAGTTTCTTCAGCAACTTCGCGAATAGCTGCTTGTTCAGGTGTTTCACCTTCTTCTATATGCCCCTTTGGAAGTGACCACAGAATTTTTGATCCTGTTGGATCTTTTTGATCTCGACGACCAATTAACAAACCTTGCAAACCACTCTTATCAATCACAAGTCCACCAGCGCTTACTTCGTCTACACGTTTGGCATACGGGCGAGCAGGTTTTTTACTTGGCGCGGGGGTCGTTCCTGAAGTTGAAGTTTGTGGGGCGCGATTGGCGGGGCGTCTACGCTTCCGCTTTTTCTTCGTACCTTCGCTGCCCGCACCAGGTGCAGGGATCATGAAGCAAGGCTACTGCTCTAACCTTACTTATTGTGAGTACAGCACTAGGCGCCGCAGGAGAACTGGCTATTCGTTCACTGATTGAACGCGCACCATTGGCGAGCTCACTCGCTGCTGCCTTTAAGGGCGAAGGGTTCACATTGGCCTTAGTTGGCGGACCGGTGCGTGATGCAATTCTAGGTCGACTTGGTAACGATTTAGATTTCACAACAAATGCACAACCACAGGAAACAAAAAAAATTCTTTCAAAGTGGGCAGAACATATCTGGGAAACTGGAATTGAATTTGGAACTGTGGCAGGAAAACGTGGTGACACGACAGTAGAAGTAACTACATATCGCAGTGAAATCTACGATCCACAGAGTCGCAAACCTGAAGTGCAATATGGGAAAGATATCAAAGGCGACCTATCTCGTCGTGATTTCACGGTAAATGCGATGGCGTTAGAACTAACATCGGCTAACCCAGAATTTATCGATCCATTTAATGGTCTTGAAGATTTGGGAAAGAAATTACTACGCACCCCAAATAGTGCAGAACAATCTTTTTCTGATGATCCACTTCGCATGATGCGCGCTGCGCGCTTTGCAAGCCAACTAGATTTTGAAATCTCGCCGGATGTTTTAACAGCAATGAAATCAATGACGGATCGCATTTCTATTGTTTCTGCAGAGCGCGTGCGAGATGAATTCATAAAAATTCTGATGTCCAAAAATCCACGCACCGGAATCACAATTCTTGTACAAACTGGACTTGCTGCGATTGTCTTGCCAGAAATTCCAAAGTTGCAATTAGAAATCGATGAACATCACCATCACAAAGATGTCTACGAACATTCACTTACAGTGCTCGAACAAGCGATTGCCTTAGAACATCGCCTGGAAGGACCTAATCTTGTAAGTCGGCTCGCAGCGCTTTTGCACGACATTGGAAAACCAAAGACCCGTGCACTTATCGATGGCGGTGGAGTTTCTTTTCACCACCATGAAATTGTTGGTGCACGACTAGCTGTCACGCGCCTAAAAGCCTTGCACTTTGATAACCACACAATCGAAGCTGTAGAAACACTAATTGCACTTCACTTACGCTTCCACGGATATGGGGATGGGGAATGGAGTGACTCTGCTGTGCGTCGATATGTACGAGATGCCGGTGAACTACTTACTCATTTACACGTTCTGACTCGCGCAGATTGCACAACTCGTAATGCAAAGAAAGCGCAACGCTTGGCTGCAACATATGACAGTTTAGAAAATCGAATTGCTGTTCTCATGGAAAAAGAAGAGTTATCAAAAATTCGCCCCGATCTAGATGGCGCACAAATAATGCAGATTTTAGGAATTAAACCATCTGCAGCAGTTGGTCGGGCACTAGATTTTCTAATGGAGATTCGCCTAGAACGAGGACCAATTGGGGAAGAAGCGGCAACGCAAGAGTTGCTAGCGTGGTGGAAAACTAACTCTTAAGAAAGAATTTTTCTGGCCTGAGTAAACGCAACGCAACAAGTAGGTAACTTGCGCTCACAAGCGCTGGTACCCATGGAGTTACACCACTTGTTGGAAGCAGAAGAGCTGCGATTAATCCGCCGCTAACTATTGCTCCATTTACTAGTACATCGTAAACAGCAAATACGCGACCGCGGTAGTAATCATCAATCTTTGATTGCACGAGTGCATCATTGGTAACTTTCACATTTTGTCCGCAGAGAGCAACAAAGAATCCGGTCAGAGCGAGAGCAATTTCAGTCTGTGAAACAACTAGAAAGATTGGGCCGCCAGCGCCAACAAGCAAAGACCACTTGATCCATCTATGACGACCAAAACGCTTTACGCCATAAGGAGCCGTCAATGCGCCAAGTGTTATTCCAACACCGGCAATTGTTAAAACAATTCCAAATCCTTTAAGCCCTTCTTCTGGATTAGATGGAGAGTTAAAAGTATTTCGCTCTAACAAAAGGGCCGTAAGAGTTAACGCCGTGATTCCACCACGTTGAACTGCCGTTGCAATGATTCCGCGAATCGCATCTGAATGTGTGCGCAGGAAAGCAAAACCTTCGCGCATTTCATTGATACCTTCTTTAAGGCTTGCCTCTTTTACTTCATGCGGCAGAGGTCCAATTTCTTTTTTGCCTACGCGCAATGTAAGTAGCGCAGCGCTGAGATAACCACCGGCTGCGAATAAAACCATGATGGCATCGGCGTGATCTGCAACAGCCAAGTTATCAAATAGGTTTCTAATTGCCACACCAAGTCCACCGCCGAGAACAACCAGAACAGATCCACCAGTGACAGCTAATGCATTTGCGCTAATCAGTGATTTACTTTCAATGACTAGAGGTAAACCGGCAGAGAGTCCAGCCAGAATTAAACGATTTATTCCAAATGCAATGAGTACGAAAACAGTTAACTCAACCCCAGTTTGTCCAGCAAAGACGAGCCATGCAACAACTAGGAGATTTATTGCACGAGCAAGATTGGAAAACAAGAGCGCACGTTGTCGGGAGACGCGATCGAGAATGGTTCCTACAAAAGGACCGACGAGCGAGTACGGAAGCAATACAACGGCGAATGCAATAGCGGCACTGAGAGCATCTGCTTGTCGCTCAGGTGAAAATAAAACAAAGGATGCAAGCGCGCTTTGAAATAAGCCATCTGTTGCCTGACCGCTCCAGCGCACCCCGAGTAATCGAGAAAGCCTGGGGTGGCGCAGAAGTTCCCAGAAATTCATAGGGCAAGCGTAGTAAGCAATCAAGGATTATTCTTGCCTATTATGAAATCGCAACGCTCCTATATCGACTACTCACTTGATAAGCGCGCAACGCTTATGAAGTTATTTCGTGGTGTTGTAGATGCGTGCGATGCCGATCCATACTTAATGCGCGCAGCAAAGTTTCACGGCGAAAGAGTTCAACGCAACTGTCCTGTTTGTAAAAAAACATCGCTTGTAGAATTGCGATACGCCTTTGGTGATCAACTAGGTCAATACTCAGGTCGAATTAAAACTGCAGATGAACTTTCAGAGATGGAAGGTGAATTCGGTGAGTTTCGTGTGTATATCGTTGAAATATGCCGTGACTGCTCCTGGAATCATTTATGCGCATCTTTTGTTCTAGGAGATGGAATAGAACGCAAACCACCACGGCGTATACGTACGCTTGAAGATGATGATTGGGTTAAGGGGTAATCTGTCACCGTGCGCAAATTTGTCATTAGATCAGCGATTTTCTTAACCGGTTTTGGCTTTATCGCAGGTGCGACTCTTTTTGCCTTTGCTTATTTCACAGTTTCAGTTCCTGATGCGAACGCATTTGTTAATAGTCAATCGACAATCATTCAATATTCAAATGGTGAAGAAATTGGGCGAGTGGGATCGGAAAACAGACAGATAGTTCCTCTAGCGAAAATTCCTCTTAATGTTCGTCACGCGGTGTTGGCCGCAGAAGATCGCAGCTTCTATTCAAATCGCGCATTTAGTATCACCGGTATTGCTAGAGCAGTTTTAAATAATTTACGAGGTGGATCACTACAAGGTGGTTCGACAATTACTCAGCAATATGCAAAGACTGCGTTTTTATCTCCAGAGCGCACAATTCAACGTAAAATCAAAGAGTTAGTGATTGCAATAAAATTAGAGAATCAACTTTCAAAAGATCAAATCTTTGAAAATTATCTCAACACCATTTACTTTGGTCGCGGTTCTTACGGAGTGCAAACCGCTGCACAGCAGTACTTTAATCGAAACGTAGATCAACTTACCAATGCACAAGCAATAGTTATTTCTTGTATTTTGCGCTCTCCCGGGTTTTATGATCCTTCCTACTCGAAAGCAAATGAAAAGCGTTTAACCGATCGCTTTGATTACGTAGTAAAAGGCATGATCGAGGCAGAGTGGCTTACAGCAGATGAAGCCGCAAAGATTAAATTCCCAGTCGTTGCACCGCGCGTAACATCTGGCTCCCTCAGTGGACCCAAAGGCCACATCATTGAAGCTGTTACAAAAGAACTAAAAGGGCTGGGCTTTACGCAAGAGCAATTATTAGTCGGCGGCTTGGTTATTAAAACAACAATTGATCAGAAAGCACAAACTGCTGCTGTAGATGCCATTAATAAGTTAACGCCAGCAAAAGTGCCAGAGAATTTACACATTGCACTCGTTGCGATTCGACCGGGCACTGGAGAAATTATTGCCATGTATGGTGGAGCTGATTACTTAAAGCGCCAACTCAACGATGCCACACAAGCAATCGCACTGGCCGGATCTACTTTTAAATCTTTTGCACTCGTAGCAGCGCTAGAAGCAGGAATTCCATTGACTTCGATGTGGAATGGGGATTCGCCACAAATATTTGATGATTTAGGAAAACCATACGAGGTTGGAAATTATGGAAATGAAGGTTGGGGCCAAGTAGATTTGTTATTTGCAACAAAACACTCAATTAATACTGTATTTGTTCCTCTCGGACAAAAAGCTGGTTTAGATAATGTTGTTAGCGCTGCACGCCGCGCGGGTATTCCAGAAACTGTTGCAATGATCCCAACACCATCAGTTGCCCTTGGGCCCGCCAGCCCACACGTGATTGATGTTGCTAATGCGTACGCGACATTTGCGGCTCAAGGAATTAAATCAAAACCTTATTTAGTCACCAGTGTTACAGGTTCTAATAATGGTGTGCTCTATGAAGGCAAAGCACAGACAGAGGAAGTATTCTCAAAAGATGTGATGGCGGATTTAACATATGCACTCAAAGGCGTTGTAACTGGTGGAACAGGAGCCGCAGCACTAGCACTTGGCAGACCAGCAGCTGGTAAAACCGGAACATCGCAATCAAATGCGTCGGCGTGGTTTAGCGGTTACACACCACAACTTGCAGCTTCTGTTTCATTCTTTAGAGATGATGCGACACAATCTCTTAACGGTATTGGCGGACTTACATCCGTCACCGGTGGATCTTTTCCTGCGCGTATTTGGACAGCATTTATGAAAGGCGCACTCAAAGGCGAACCAGTGATGGATTTTCCGGCACCATCTAATGTCGGCGGTCTTGATCCAATTGTTATGACATCTGGTGGGGTTCAGGTTCCGAAGAAGTAGTAAGGCCTTCAGCACGCACAAATCTGAGCGTGATTTTTACTTAACCTGCCCAGCAGTTACTCTTAGCAAGCACTAAAAAGCACTAACCCTCCTGTCACAGAAATACTGTGGCCGTCTTAGTCCAGAGGAGGTCGGGTTAACGCATGCGTCACTATGAATTAATGGTCATTCTTGATCCAGAACTTGAAGAACGCACAGTCACACCAAGCCTTGAGACTTATCTC
>WLRX01000022.1 GCA_009706135.1 Actinomycetota bacterium | reverse complement strand
ATTAGTAATTTAGAAAGTTAGAGCGAATTTCAACCCTGCAATAATTAATACAGCGCCCAATGCTCGTTTAACTCCTACCGTAGAAAAACTTTTAATTCCAAGACGAGTACCGATGAGCGCTCCAATAATTACTGCACCAAGAAAGAGCGGTAAAGACTCAGGCAACGAAGAAGTTGATTTGTAATTACCCAATAAACCCGAAACAGAATTGACGAAAATAAAGGCAGCAACAGTGCCACTGGCTTGTTTTACGTGATTCCATCCCAACCAAATAATCAGAGGTGAAAGGAAAATACCGCCGCCCGTTCCGGTTATACCTGAGAGAAAACCAATGCCAGCTCCCATCAGTACTGCTATCGGGTAGTTAACATTGTTTAGTTCACGATCTCGCATGGAGGCGAGAAAAAAGAATCGTAAGCCGGCAAGCACTAGCAAAACTCCAACAATGGGTTTATATATTTCACTAGCTAGATTTATGTGACCACCGATGAAGGCAGCTGGGATGGCGCCCGCACTTAGGACCAAAAACAACTTCTTATCAAAGAATTTATTTTGGATATAACGCCAACTTGCATATGCAGAGACAGCAATATTTAGAGTCAACGCAGTGGGCTTAATGACCATGGTTTCAAGATTAAACAGGGTCATGATCGCAATATAAGCCGATGAGCCAGCATGGCCCACCGACGTGTATAAAACTGCCCCCAGAAATAAACAGAGTGCAATTACGAGGTTAGTTAAATCGAACATTACTTCTTACAGTGAAAATGAAGGATATTCATCCGTTACGAGAATGATTGCATACCCATACAGGCGATTCCAATATTGGTTTACTCGGACGATCACATCAGCGCACGGTTGTGGCATCGTTCCGGTAAACAAGATGTTAAACCATGCTATCGCCAACATGATCAGACCATATATAACGTAAACAAGTCCGACGATGTACAAGGGAATCGCTAAGAACCATTTAATCAATGGAAGTCCTCGGCTAAGAGTTTTGCCGCCATCGATTTCTGGATATGTAATTCGAACGACTTCTGATTCTTCTATTGATGGGTATGAATCAGTTAGCAAAGAGACATAGGCCCAAACACGATTGCCCAAACCAAAAAGTGCTTTGTTGAAAACTAAAACATAACTTGGATACACACCACGAAAGAGCAGGGCCAGAATCACTGGAAGAACTAGTAATCCGTATGTCTGCATTGAATTTTCATTAAAAATTGATTCAACGGAAAAAGATGAGAGAAAAACAAAGACTGGGAATGCCAGAATTACGCGGGCAAATACTGTCGCACGATCTCGGTTGTCTAATTGGACTTGAAATGAAGTTTCTATTTGGTTGCTCATGCAGACATTCTACTCAGATTTTCAGTTAAGCCTTGAAAAATCCTTGTAACGTTTAGCAACACCCACCGGTGGATTCCCGATATTCACTCCGGCTTGCTTGAGTTCTTTCTTAAGTTCTGCGCGGAATGAGTGGAAATCAACTTCCATCGCATGACGCTGGCCTGGGCCAAAATCGAAGTGCCTATTATTTAATTCGTGATCAATGGCTGCGTTCATATCCTTAGGACGCTTGTATTTTCCTAGCATTTCTAAGCAAGCCAACTTTGCTTGGTAATCAGCTAAGGGCCAAATGCATCCGATTGGTTGAAATAAACCAATAAAGTAAAGATTCTTAAACTTCTCATGCATCATCTTTTTATAGAGCGGAATTTGAGCGAGATCCTTGAAATTAATCAAACTTTCATCAAAAAATGGGAACGTGGTCCAATATCCCGTAGCAGCACAGACGATATCGAAATCTTTCTTTGTGCCATCTACGAACTCAACAGTTAAACCATTCCACGATTTAATTGCAGGCATTGGTTTAATGCGACCGTGCCGAATGAAGTCCATTAAATCTGAATTTAAAGTTGGATGGGTATTTAAAGGAAGCGTCGTATTTTCTGGAAGCCCATAGCGACTGTACGGACCTTGAATTAATCGGACTAATATCTTTAAACCGTATTGCCTTAGCTTTTTAGGTAACCATTTACTTTTAGCAGCAAAGACATCACCGGGTTGGCCGAAAATAAACTTTGGAAAAAACCACTGAGGACTTCGCATAGACATATGTACCGTTTTCGTCATGCGTGATGCCTCAACTGCGATGTCACAGGCAGAATTTCCAGCACCGATTACAAGAACTTGTTTATCCCGCCAACTCTCGTCGACACCTTTGAAATCGTGGGAGTGCAAAAATTTACCGGTAAATTCTCCGGGGTATTCAGGATATTTTGGAACATTGTGGTGACCATTGGAAACCATTAAGTAATCAAAAACTTCAGTTTTTTCAATCCCCGCATTGTCTATAAATGTAACTGACCAATTATTGGTACCCGTGGGCTTTGCATCTATAACAGTGTGATCAAATTTAACTCGTTCCAAGACTCCAAAGTGGCGCGCATACGATTCGAAGTAATTTTGGAGTTGAACGTGACTTGGATAATCTGGAAATGAACTAGGCATTGGATAATCTTCAAATTCTGACCAAGTTTTAGAACTAATTAAGAATGTGTTTTCATAAACACTTGAATGACCAGTCTTTGAGTTAAATACCCAATTGCCGCCAACTTTGTCGTTTCTCTCAAAGACCACAACATCGAGACCATTTTGAATGCAATTCTTAGCAGCCGTTATTCCGCTTGGCCCAGCACCAATGACACAAACTTTCATCTAAACAATCCCTCACAGTTCGACTGCTCTTACATCAATATTGAATCTCTTAGTAGGCTTATCCTATGGTTACTTTGGTTGATGGTTCTGAAGAATCACTTCGGACATACCTGAAAACGCTACCTGGCGTCGACAAGGTTGGCGCCGATCAGAGAGCCGCCATGTTGGCCACCCGAAGTATCAAAACCACTAGCAAATCTTGGGCCATTGACATGGCGATTCAAATGGTTGATTTAACAACGTTAGAAGGCGCAGATACTGAAGGCAAGGTTCGAGCAATTTGCGCTAAAGCTGTTCACCCAGATCCAACTGATTTTTCAGTTCCTAGCGTTGGTGCAGTTTGTGTTTACAACGATTTAGTAAAAGTTACTCGGCAAAATTTAGATGCAAATGGTGGTTCACATATTCCCGTAGCAGCTGTCACTACAGCATTTCCATCCGGGCGCGCATCTTTTCCAGTCAAAATTCAAGATACTAAAGATGCTTTAGATGATGGTGCTACCGAAATAGATATGGTCATTGATCGCGGTGCCTTTTTGTCTGGCAAATTAGGGTTAGTCTTTGATGAAATTAAATCCATCAAAGAGTTATGTGCGGATCGAGCACATCTAAAAGTAATTTTAGAAACTGGCGAATTAGTTACTTACGACAATGTCCGTAAAGCTTCTTATTTAGCGATGTTAGCTGGTGCCGATTTCATCAAAACTAGTACTGGAAAAGTAACTCCTGCAGCTACCGCTCCTGTTGTTCTGGTAATGCTAGAAGCGGTGCGAGATTATTACGTGCAAACGGGATTACGAATTGGCGTAAAAGCGGCGGGTGGAATTCGCACAACCAAGGATGCAATCAAACAATTAGTTTTAGTTAACGAAATTGCAGGGCCAGATTGGCTCAATCCGCAATATTTTCGGATTGGTGCGAGCGCGTTATTAAATGATTTGTTATTGCAACGAATGAAGTTAGCTTCAGGTCATTACTCCGGATCTAATTACGTGACATTAGACTGATAGTGAAATAAGGTAGCCAAATCATGGATAAGAAACCCTTTGAATATGCCCCCGCGCCAGAGTCACGGGCATTGGTATCAATAAAACCGCAGTACGGGTTATTTATAAATGGTTCATGGGTCGAGCCATTATTTAAAGAAAAATTCGCAACAATTAACCCTGCTAATGAAGAAGTATTGAGCAAAATTAGCCAGGCAGGCAAGAGTGATGTCGATCGTGCGGTTAAAGCAGCTAGAGATGCGTACACAAAAACATGGTCGAAAATGCCGGCAAAAGAGAGAGGTAAATATCTCTTTCGTATTGCACGAATAATGCAAGAGCGTGCTCGAGAATTTGCAGTCCTTGAATCTCTTGATAACGGTAAACCTATTAGAGAATCCCGAGATGTTGATGTTCCGCTAGCGGCAGCACATTTCTTTTATCATGCGGGATGGGCTGACAAATTAGATTATGCAGGTCTTGGAAATAGTCCTAAGCCGCATGGTGTGGTCGGTCAGATAATTCCTTGGAATTTCCCCGTATTAATGTTGGCTTGGAAAATTGCACCAGCGCTAGCAACTGGAAATACAGTTGTATTAAAACCTGCAGAGACAACACCTTTAACAGCGCTCTTATTTGCAGAAGTATGCCAACAGGCCGAACTTCCAGCCGGAGTCGTAAACATCATCACTGGAGATGGCGTAACTGGATCAACTCTGGTTAATCATCCAGGTGTAGATAAAATTGCATTTACTGGTTCAACTGAAGTGGGCAAATTAATTGCACGCTCCATTGCCGTGACTGGAAAGAGCGCGACGCTTGAACTAGGTGGCAAGGCAGCAAATATAGTTTTTGAAGATGCTGCCATTGACCAGGCAGTTGAAGGAATTGTTAACGGAATTTTCTTCAACCAAGGCCACGTATGTTGCGCAGGTTCAAGGCTAATAATTCAAGAAAATATTCACGATGAAGTTTTGGAAAAGTTAAAACGGCGTATGGCGTTGATTCGTGTGGGCGATCCGTTAGATAAAAATACGGATCTTGGAGCAATTAACTCTGCCGCCCAATTAGCCAAAATCAAAGAGTTATCTACTGCAGGCGATGCCGAAGGCGCCTTTAGATGGAGCCCAGAGTGCGAATTACCTAAAAAAGGATTTTGGTTTGCACCAACTATTTTTACTGGCGTAACTCAATCGCATCGAATTGCACGAGAAGAAATCTTCGGACCCGTACTATCAATTCTTACTTTTAGAACTCCGCAAGAAGCTATCGAAAAAGCGAATAACACACCCTATGGACTATCTGCTGGCATCTGGAGTGAAAAAGGATCTCGAATTCTCTGGGCAAGCAAGGAGTTAAAAGCTGGCGTGATTTGGGCAAACACTTTCAATAAATTTGATCCCGCTTCTCCATTTGGTGGATACAAAGAATCCGGTTGGGGTCGCGAAGGCGGGCGCCATGGTCTTGCTGCGTATTTGAAGGGTGCAAAATGAGCCGCATAGATGTAAAGAAAACTTATAAGTTATTTATTGGTGGACAATTTCCACGAAGTGAATCTGGACGCACCTATGAAATCAAAGGCGCCAATGGAAAATTTATTGCAAATCCATCATTGGCTTCTCGTAAAGATTTAAGGGATTCAGTTACAGCAGCTAAATCAGCACTGCCAGGTTGGAGCGCGGCTACAGCGTTTAATCGCGGACAAATTCTTTATCGCGTCGCAGAGATTATGCAAGGCCGTCAAGAGCAATTTAAATCTGAAATCTTGGCACTAGAAGGTGGCACTGCAAAAGCTGCCAGCACACAAGTGGAAGAAGCAATTGATTTATGGGTTTGGTATGCAGGATGGTGCGACAAAATTTCGACGATTGCAGGAGCCACCAATCCAATTGCGGGGCCGTATTACAACTTCACAACTCCAGAAGAACTAGGAGTCGTAGGAATCATTGCCGAACAAAAGGCTTCACTGCTTGGTTTGGTTGCAGCCATCGCTCCAGTTATCGCAACTGGCAACACTGCAGTTGTCATTGCAAGTGAGAAGCGCCCGCTGCCTGCCATAACGTTGAGCGAAGCTTTGGCAACGAGTGATTTACCTGCTGGAGTTCTAAATATATTAACTGGAAAAGTATCTGAATTAGCGCCATGGATGGCATCGCACATGGAAGTTGATGGAATGGATGTTTCAGGTTGTGATTCAAAGTTAGAAACCGAACTAAGAGTCCTGGGTGCTGAAAACTTAAAGCGAATTCATCGATTTGGTAAGGTGCCATCTCCACAAAGAATGTTGGCATTTATGGAGTCAAAAACAGTGTGGCACCCAATCGGGGTTTAGTTATTTCCTTCGATTCGTGCAACAACTAGTGGTAAACGATCAACCTTTTCATTTGAATTAGAAATTGAGACAGCGCCATCTAGGGCAGCTGTTGAACGAGCAAACCTTTCAGGCTCATCTGTATGCAATGTAAATAGTGGCGCACCTTTTTTAATCATTTCACCAGGCTTTGCATGAATTTCAATACCAGCACCTGCTTGAATTTTTTCACCTTGACGGGATCGTCCTGCGCCCAATAACCAAGCAGATACACCAACTTTCATGGCATCCATTGTTGTAATTAATCCGTCGGATTGCGCAACAACTTGTTGTGATTGTTTTGCCACAGGAAGTTTTGCATCAGGATCTCCGCCTTGGGCTTTGATCATGCGACGCCAATGATCCATCGCGCTTCCATCTTTTAGCGCAGCAGCTGGATCTTTTCCACTGACGCCAGCAAGTTCTAACATCTCTGTTGCCAATAAAAGAGTTAATTCGACAACATCAGATGGCCCACCACCTGCAAGAACTTCAATGGATTCTCTAACTTCTAGAGCATTACCTGCAGTTAAACCAAGGGGAATGTCCATTGCAGTTACGAGTGCGCGAGTTTTCACTCCGGCACGAGTACCTAAATCAACCATAGTGCGCGCTAATAATTTGGCATCTTCTTGATCAACCATGAATGCGCCACTTCCAGTTTTTACATCCAAAACTAAAGCGCTCGTTCCTTCGGCAATCTTCTTACTCATAATTGATGATGCAATTAACGGAATAGATGGAACGGTCCCGGTTACATCACGGAGTGCATAAAGTTTTCTATCTGCGGGGGCTAATCCAGCACCTGCTGCACAGATCACCGCTCCACATTCTTGCAAAACTTTAAGCATTTCTTCATTTGATAAAGTCGCTCGCCATCCTGGAATTGATTCAAGTTTGTCTAGTGTGCCGCCAGTATGACCAAGTCCGCGTCCAGATAATTGCGGAACAGCTGCGCCGCACGCCGCAACAAGTGGTGCAAGGGGCAGAGTAATTTTGTCGCCAACGCCACCAGTTGAATGCTTATCTACGGTTGGCATAGAAAGTTTTGACCATGACATTCGCTCGCCACTTTTTATCATCGCATCTGTCCAACGAAAAATTTCGTGGTTGCTCATTCCATTTAATAAAATAGACATCAGCAGTGCAGACATCTGCTCGTCTTGAACAACGCCTCTGGTGTAAGCGCTGATTACCCAATCAATTTGCGCGTCAGTTAATTCATGTTTGTCACGCTTAGCCGCAATAATTTCAACGGCGGAAAATGCTTCACTCACTTGTCTAGATCTTCTGGACCAAATCCCCATGGCAGCATTAGTGACATCGGTTGTGGACCATCGGGTGTCATTAATTGCATATCCGGACCGCCATGCTCAAAGAGTAATTGGCGGCAGCGTCCACAAGGGGAGAGATAATTTCCATCTGCATCTACACACAATGCAGCAATGATTCGACCGCCACCAGTCATTGCTAAATTTGAAATCATGCTGCACTCTGCACAGAGAGTAAGTCCGTAACTAGCATTTTCAACGTTACATCCGCTAATCATTCGGCCATCACTTACTAAACCTGCGACGCCTACTGGAAATTTTGAGTACGGCGAGTATGAAAGTTTCATCACTCGCTTTGCTTCATCATGAAGTGATTGCCAATTAATATCCATTAATTAGATCCACCTCGGTTATAGGGAATTCCATCTGCCGCGGGCGCTCGAACTCTGCCAATAAATCCAGTCACAGCAATGATGGTTGCGATGTATGGAGCCATCAACATGAACTCACTTGGAATCGGCGTACCAGTAATTGAAAGAACGCCTTGTAAATTATCTGCAAAGCCAAATAGCAGCGCCGCCATTACCGCACCGATTGGGCTCCATCGTCCGAATATTAAAGCAGCCAGTGCGATGAAACCCTTTCCTGCAGTCATCTCTTTACCAAAGGCACCAACAGCGCCCACAGTGAAGTAAGCGCCACCTAGCCCGGCAACTAATCCAGCGAAAATTACATTTCTAAATCTTAAGTTATTTACTTTAATTCCGACTGAGTCTGCAGCCGTTGGGTGCTCACCAACAGCTCGCGTGCGAAGTCCCCAACGAGTCTTAAAGAGTGAAAGGTGAATGACTGCAACAATTATGTACATCAAATAAACAATGATTGTTTGATTAAAGAAAATTGGACCAAGTAATGGAATCTTGCTCAAAAACGGAATCTCAATTGGCGTAAGAATTGGGCCAGAATTCCAGGTGTTTTGGTATGGAATTAGTAGTTTCTTGTAGAGAAAGCTCGTCATACCAATTACTAATACATTTATAACAAATCCAAGAATTACTTGATCGATTGAAAACTTAATAGCGAATACGGCCAAGATCAGCGAAATCAGTGCGCCGGCTATAGGAGCGACAAGCAAGCCCCATGTGGTGTTTTGGGTCAAGCTGGCAACAACGCCCGCTGCAAATGCACCAGCAAGTAATTGGCCTTCGATAGCGATGTTGATAACACCAGATCGCTCGCACAGTACGCCAGCCATTGCACCAAAAATTAGTGGAACAGAAAGCAAGAGCGCACCTTGAAGTAATCCAGTAAATGGAATCATTTTTCCACTGGCAGCCCAGCATAAAAATGCCATCAATATTGAAAATCCACCGAGGGCGCTCTGTAGTTGAATCTTTTTATTACGGCGAAACGAAATGATTGCCCACAATGAAAAAAGAATTGCCGCGATACTAAATCCATAAGATCCTGTTCGCGAATCTAGCGTCCACTCGTTAATTGCAATCCACTCTTTTTCTAAGACAAATCTATAGGTAACAGGGGCCGTATTCTTTTGAAGGATTCCGAAACCAACAAGTGAACCGATGGATAAAATCAGCAGTGTAAATGCACCGCGTCGACGACGTTTCTGTACGGGTGTCAATGTAGAAACCTTGCTCATCCGTTCCAACCTTTCGCCGCCATATCGGTTCCGGATTTAACGTTTTTTAATCTAAATATTGCGCGCACCATTGTTGGTGCTGCGATAAAGAGAACGACTAAGGCTTGAATAACCAAGACAATATCTATAGGAGTCGTGGTATTTGCCTGCATGGTCAGCCCACCAGCTCTTAACGCGCCAAATAACAGCGCAGCTAAAACTGTACCCAATGGTTTTGCCCGCCCCAAGAGAGCAACTGTGATTGCATCAAAACCAAATGAACCAGCAACGCCTGCAGTTAAGGCGTATTCGCTACCCAAGACCTGAACAGCGCCACCTAATCCAGCAAGTGCACCACAAATAACCATTACCGATGTCATGACAAATGGAACTGACATTCCCGCAGTTTTCGCCGCAAGAGTGTTTGCACCGACTGATCTAAATTGAAAACCAACAGTGGTTCTAGTCAGCAAAATATGAATTAAATAAGCGACCCCGAGGGCTATAAAAATTCCTAAGTTAATTCGATAATCAATACCAAATAATTTAGGAAGTTGAGCATTTTCCTGTACCGGAGGTGCAATTGGATCCTGACGACCCTTACGCAGAAATGTTTGAGTGCTCAATAACCAGAGTAAGAAATAAATCGAAATGTAATTGAGCATAATGGTGACGATTACTTCATGCGCACCCGTGCGCGCCTTTAAGAAGCCAACTAGTCCGCCCCATAATCCTGCACAAAGCATTGCACCAAGTAGCGCAGCAACGGCATGAATCACGGGAGGTAAGTTGTAATGAAACCCAACATATGAAGCACCGATTGCACCAAATATAAATTGTCCTTGTGCACCGATATTAAAGAGCCCTGCTCGAAAAGCTAGCGTTACAGATAGTCCAGTTAGTATCAGTGGGGCTGCGATAACAAATGTCTCTGATAGTGGATAAAAACCCAAGAGGAAATTCTTTGAAGTTAAGTTTTGATCAAAAATCGAACCTTGTATCAGGGCTAAATAAGCATCACCTGCTGAAGCAAAACCTGTACTAAGAAATTTGAGAGGCGATTTCCAAAGCGAGTAAATCTCTGGATTTGAAAAAGCAATTAAAAGCCCGCCTGAAAGTATTGCCAAGAAGAACGCAAGCAAAGGCAGCGTGATTGCTCGCATTGTTTCTGAGACCTTATTTTTAATTGAACTCATGAGTTCACCTTTGGCTTTATGCCGGCCATAAGCAATCCAAGATCACTTCGTGAGATTGTTGCAGGGACAATATCAATGATGGTTCCGCGATACATAACAGCAATTCGATCTGCTAACGCAAAGACTTCATCGAGCTCGGTACTAAAGAGCAGTACTGCTCGTCCAGCATCACGTTCTTGAACGATTTTTTCGTGAACGAATTCAATTGATCCAACGTCTAATCCACGAGTTGGCTGAGAGGCGACAACAACTTTTACTGGACGAGATAGTTCTCGCGCCAAGACAACTTTTTGTTTGTTGCCGCCAGATAGGGATGAAACCAATTCGTCGGCGCCTTGGCTTCTGATATCAAATTCGGTGATTCGCTTCGTTGCCTCTTCCATGATCGTGCTTGGGCTCATCATTAGTTTTTTAGCATTGGGTGGTAAATCATAAGTATCTAAAATCAAATTCTCTGCAATT
>WLRX01000021.1 GCA_009706135.1 Actinomycetota bacterium | reverse complement strand
GAGCACTCCCCATGCCTACAGGTAAAGTGAAATGGTTCAGCCTTGAAAAAGGTTTTGGTTTCATCGCATCCGATGAAGGCGAAGATGTTTATCTTGCTTCAACATCTCTTCCAGAAGGCGTATCAACTGTTAAGCCTGGAACAAAATTAGAGTTCAGTGTGGGCGATGGTCGTCGTGGACCACAAGCACTCTCTGTAAAAATTATTGATGCACCACCATCTCTTGCCGCTAACTCACGCACCAATAGTGATGACCTTGCCGCAATGATTGAAGATACAATCAAGATTTTGGACAAGGTCGGCAATGGTTTACGGCAGGGGCGCCATCCATCTGCAGTAGAAGCAGAGCGCCTTGGAAAAGTTCTTCGCGGAATTGCAGGACAGCTAGAAGCTTAAATTCCGCTTCTGCGTGATCTGCGTATCGTGTAACGAATACCTGTAACACCAAGCGCAGCGCCGAATACACACGTCCATACATACTTTGTTTCTGATCCTGCAACTAAGAATGCAGCACCGGCAATTAGCCACGCAATTGTGCCAACAGCGATTAGCACGACTGTATTTTTAAGATTTGTTTCCATTCTAAAATCCACTTAAAACAATTAGTGCCAATAATCCTACGAGTGCGGCAATGCTCACGTAACGTCTAGTTTTGTAATTCACGGCTCTCCTTCTTGGAGTTTGTAGATGGGGTAAGAATAACAATTGTCAATGCAATCACAATAAGGACTGGCACCATTAAGTAAGCACGGGAGATTCCAAGATGGTCACCAAGTACGCCAAGTGCGAATGGAGCCAGTGCAATTCCGGAGCCCGCTGCAAGTGAGCTAATACCGATTGCTAAGTCTGGCCGATTGTCGCTAAAGCTCATCAAACGAAGTGAAGAGAGTGCGAATTGCATTGATATTCCAAGACCGTTTATGAAGAGTGAAATGAGAGAAACAAGAACATTGTGTGAAAACCAGAAAATTGTGAAGCCCACAAATTGCAAAACTATAATTGTGATGAGTTGATAATCTAGTTGTAATTTCTTTAGAACAATTGCACCGTACCAACGACCGATAGTCATTCCGGATCCCAATGCCACGATTGCTAGAGTCGCCGCCGATGCGGTACCACCAACACGATCTCGCAACAGAGCAGCAGCCCAAAATGCGGTCGCAAACTCAGTACAGATACAGGTGAAGAAACCAAAACAGGCAATCCAATACGTGCGGGAAAGCTTGCCACTTTGGCGAACGCTGATCTCGCGATCATGTGGATCTCGATTCTTATCTCGAGATGCAAAGTAAAGAACAATTGTTGCCGGAATTGTTAGCAATAACCCGAAACGCCAACTTATGGCAGTTCCTGCAAGCGTTCCGACAATGAGGGTTCCTAGAACATAGCCAGCAGAATTAACTCCATTGGATTGTGGCAAGGCCAGTGGAGTTGCTTCTTTAAAATGGTGAGATAGGCGCGTAACCATATTATTGATGACCATCGAAGTTCCCATACCAGCTAAAAATGTAGCCGTTAAAGTAAAAATCACTGGCTTAAAGGTTACGAATATAAGAACACCAGTACAAAAGAGCCACATACCGATCCATGAAGTTTTTTCGCGACCAAAGAAATGAACTAAACGGGAGTTAGATAACCCTGCACAAATTGCTGCAACGCCCATTGCTGTTCCGTGTAAACCGGCAATTGTTAGCGAAGTGCCTTGATCAGCACGCAATAATGGTTGCGCTGGTCCGAAACCACCTAGGTAAAAATTAAGAATTGTTACTTGAAGTGCAATTATCCAAAAGGTTTTGTCACGCGTAAATGAGTGTGGCATTACTTTCCTTACGGAATAATTAAAGCGCGGCTACAACGTAATCAATACACGCGGTGAGTGCATCGACGTCGCTGGGATCAACAGAGGGAAACATACCAATACGAAGCTGATTCTTACCCAATTTACGATAAGGCTCGGTATCGACGATTCCATTTTCGCGCAGAATTGATGCCACTTTGAGTGCATCGATTGAATCATCAAAGTTAATAGTTGCAACAACTTTTGAGCGCATTGCCGGGTCTGTAACAAATGGAGTTGTGTATGAAGTTTTTTCGGCCCATGAATACATGCGAGATGCTGAGTCAGCACTGCGACCTGTTGAGAATTTCAAGCCACCATTTTCATTCATCCATTTGATTTGATCTGCAAGCAAAACAAATGTTGCAATTGCTGGAGTGTTATAAGTTTGATCAAGTCGTGAGTTTTCAATAGCAATGTTGAGATCTAGTATCGCTGGGGTCCAACGCCCACTAGTTTTAATCTTTTCAGCACGAGCAATGGCAGCCGGTGACATCAGAGCAAACCACAAGCCGCCATCTGATGAAAAGGACTTCTGTGGGGCAAAGTAATACGCGTCAAACTCTTTTGCATCGACAACTAATCCACCGGCAGCACTTGTTGCATCTACTAAAACAAGAGCATCTTTGGTCCCTGCTGGTCTAATAATTGGCATTGCCACACCTGTGCTTGTTTCATTGTGTGTAAATGCATATGCATCTATGCCATCCTCAGCAAGGGCAGTTGGATGCGAACCTGGTTCAGATTTAATAATTGAAGGCTCACCGAGAAAAGGCGCATCCTTTGCACCCTTAGCGAATTTGGATGAAAACTCACCGAAGACAAGATGTTGTGAACGATTTTCAATTTGAGCAAAGAGTGCGATGTCCCAAAACGCAGTTGTTCCTCCATTTCCAAGAATGACTTCATAACCATCTGGAAGTGAAAATAATGATTTCAAACCCTCGCGAACTTCATGAACAAGATTTTTCACAGGTTTTTGTCGGTGTGACGTTCCTAGAATTGAAGTTCCGCTTTTAACCAAATTATCTAAAGCAGATTGGCGAATCTTTGAAGGACCACAACCAAAGCGACCATCGACTGGCTTAATGCCATTAGGAATTACGATGCTCATGGATAAATCTTATGGGAAGTAACGCTGCATCTCCCAATCGGATTTTGCATTGCTTCTGTGATATCTCATACGGTCGTGCAATCGGGAATATCTTCCTTGCCAGAATTCGATACTGTCGGGTATCACTCGAAAGCCACCCCAATGCGGTGGTGTTGGCACAACACTTCCCTCGGGCCATTTCTCTGATGCACCTTTGAAACGCATTTCTAACTCTTCGCGTGAAGCAAGCGGTGCTGATTGAGCGCTAGCCCACGCACCGATCTGACTCGACCACGGTCTTGTTACAAAGTAATTCTCAGACTCTTCGCGTGAAATTTTCTCTGCTTGACCTGAAATTATTACTTGTCGCTCCATTGCATACCAAGGAAAAAGAAGAGTTACTTGCGAATTCATTGCAATAGCTTGTGCTTTACGAGATGAATAATTCGTAAAGAAAGTAAAACCACCTTCTGAAATATCCTTAAGCAAAACTGTGCGCGTTGTAATTTCACCAGAACCATCAGCAGTTGAAAGCACCATTGCATTTGCTTCAACAATAATTTCATTTGCAGCCGCAGCAGCCATCCACTCTTCGAATGCGATGAATGGATTTGCGGGCAATTTTTCCAGCCCGACTTCGCCATAGGAGCGTCGCATTGCTGAAATCTCGGCTCGAATTCTGCTTTCTGTCATGGATGTATCTAACGTCACTTTCGCCCGCAGGGCTATCTCAACTTACGTGGTCGCCAGCACACCTTGTATGGGGGCAGAATTACCCCTGTAATACCCAATAAAGGAGCGCGTTGTGTCTGATGATTTCAAGCCAGGTCTCGAAGGTGTCATTGCTTTTGAATCTGAAATTGCTGAACCAGATAAAGAGGGCAGCGCACTTCGTTATCGCGGTGTTGATATTGAAGATCTAGTTGGTCGCGTTTCATTTGGAAACGTGTGGGGATTGCTAGTCGATGATGAGTTTAATCCAGGTCTTCCACCGGCAGAAAAATTTCCATTGCCAGTTCATTCAGGTGATGTTCGAGTCGATGTGCAATCAGCAATTGCAATGCTTGCACCTGCTTGGGGATTTAAACCACTTCTAGATATCTCCGATGAAGAAGCCCGATCAAATCTTGCTCGTGCATCTGTCATGGTTCTTTCATATCTTGCGCAATCCGCACGTGGTATCGCTGCAACACCTGTTTCAGAATCTGAGATTGATAAAGCACATACAGTTGTTGAACGAATGATGATTCGTTGGCGCGGTGAACCAGATCCACTTCACGTGCGCGCAATTGATGCCTACTTTGTATCTGCTGCAGAACACGGAATGAATGCATCAACATTTACAGCTCGCGTCATCGCCTCAACTGGTGCCGATGTTGCTGCTGCACTCTCTGGCGCAATTGGTGCGATGTCAGGTCCGCTACATGGCGGCGCACCTTCACGTGTACTTGGAATGATTGAAGATGTAGAACGCGTTGGTGATGCACGTAAGTACGTAAAAAATTTGATGGACCGCGGAGAACGTTTAATGGGATTTGGTCACCGCGTGTATCGCGCTGAAGATCCTCGTGCACGTACACTTCGCCGCACAGCAAAGGAATTAGGCGCACCTCGTTATGAAGTTGCACTTGAATTAGAAAAGGCAGCACTTGCTGAATTACATGAGCGTCACCCAGAACGAGTTCTAGAAACAAACGTTGAATTTTGGGCGGCAATTGTTCTTGATTTCGCAGAAGTACCTGGTCCATTGTTTACTTCTATGTTTACAGCAGCCCGTACCGCAGGTTGGTCTGCACATATTCTTGAACAAAAACGTACTGGCCGTTTGATTCGTCCTTCAGCTCGCTACATCGGTAAAGCGCCACGCAAACCAGAAGATGTACATGGCTGGGATGCAACGGTTCATCAACTACATAACTAATCCACTATGTCGCGCAGCATCATGTGGTTTCGGCGCGACCTGCGCCTCATCGATAATCCTGCCCTATTAGCTGCAATTGATGCCGGCGAAGAAATAGTTGCCGTATTCATTTTGGATCCACAATTAATTCAGGCAACAGGTGCAAAAGGTTTGGCTTATTTGGCAGAATCATTACGAAGTCTTGATCAATCACTTGGAAACAAATTGCATGTGTGTACTGGCGATCACGTTGATGTACTTAATGAGTTAAAGAAAAAATATGATGCTACATCCGTTCATATTTCTGCCGAATACGACCGATACGCAGCTGAACGCGATGCGCGAATTGAATCTGCAGGAATAGAACTCACACGTACCGGAAGTCCATACGCAATTGCACCTGGTCGTGTTAAGAAACCTAGTGATGCAACGAATTACCGTGTTTACACACCGTTTTATCGTGGATGGCTATTACATGGTTGGCGTGCACCAGTTGCTGCGCCCAAAGTGATTAAAGCGGTTACGCCAGATGAAAAATACAGAAACTTTCCTATCTATCAGGCTCCTGAGGGGACTCAAATATTTGAAGCTGGCGAAAAGGCAGCGCATGATCGATTCAAAAAATTTAAAGCCAAGGGATTAGATACATACGACGAAACTAGAAATTTTGCAGGAATAGATGGCACTAGCAAGATGAGTACGCACCTGACTTGGGGTGAAATTCATCCACGCACTCTTCTTGCAGGATTAGGAGAAAGCAAAGCTCACGACACATTTAGAAAAGAAATTGCCTGGCGAGAATTTTACGCAGACGTTCTATTTAACTATCCGCACACGGATAAAGATTATTATGCACCGCAATTTGTAAATATGAGATATGACGAACCTGGCGAAAAATTCAAATTATGGTGTGAAGGTAAAACGGGGTATCCATTTGTTGATGCGGGTATGCGCCAATTGGTGACAGAAGGTTGGATGCATAACCGAGTGCGCATGGTTGTTGCATCATTTCTCGCTAAAGATCTACACATCGAATGGCAGCACGGAGCTCTCTTTTTCGAAGAACATTTAGTTGATTTTGATATTGCTTCAAATGCGCATGGTTGGCAGTGGACAGCAGGATGTGGCACCGACGCCTCCCCTTATTACCGAGTATTTAATCCGATTGAACAAGGCAAGCGTTTTGATGAAAATGGTGACTACATTCGCAAGTACGTTCCAGAGTTGGCACATTTAAGTGCAGACGAAATTCACGAACCGTGGGAAAGCGTTGATGGATATGCACATGGATATGCGAAAAAAATTGTGGAGCACGCATTAGAAAGGCTTGAATCCCTGGCTCGCCTAGAAGAAATCAAAGTGCGCAACACCGAGTGATTCTCGTTTAGCTCGATACATTGCAACATCAGCTCGGTGCAATAAATCATGCTCATCGTTATTGGCGGCAACCCCGATACTCACACCTAAATCTATAGATTCTTTTCCTATCAGAAATGGATAACTCATTGTTGCGTGCAGTGCAAGTGCGACTTCCATACTGGTTTCATAATTTGCATGAAGTAACACACCAAATTCATCACCACCTAACCTTGCCAACGTCGCATCCGGTGGAAGCGCTCTATGAAAACGCATCGCAACTTGTTTCAGTATTTCATCGCCGATGTCGTGTCCAAATGAATCATTTACCGGCTTAAAACCATCAAGATCTAAAATAAGGAGTGCACCTTCTGAGTTTCCAATTTCTTGCATTTCTGTGATTAGTTTTCTTCTATTAGAAAGTCCAGTTAGTTCATCAGTTCGAGCAAGTGTTCGCTCGGTACCAAGAGAGCGTGCTTGCCGCAGTGCGATTGTCATTCGAATGAAAGCGACGAGAAGCGTCAATAGTGTTGGCAGGAGAATGAAGGAAGGAAAATAACCTGGACGAATCGTAATTATCCCGAGCAACGTTGCACTTAAAAAAACAGATAGTGCAACAAATACCGGATTTACGCCTTCGTGCGAACTACGTTCGCTGGCTTGGAATTGCGTTGACATGACAATTAATGCAATTCCCACCAACCAACCATCATCCGAAATAGATCCAAATGTGTATTTATTGTTGACATGCAGCCACAAGAATAAGAAATCAGAGAAGGCATATATAAAGATTCCAGTACTAGCAACAATCGCACGTTTGGAAATCCTTTGAGATAAGAGTGATGAAATTATGCTTGCGACCAGAATTAAATCCCCGACAGGATAGAAAATGGCGAAGAAAGTCATGACCATATCGCCATTTAGACGTGGCAAAACTGGCGCGACAAATAGAGCTGTTCCGAGTGAACCGAGACCGAGAGCAATGATTGTTGAATCAAGAATTTCAACTGCTGAAATACGCGATCGCTGGGAAAGCAATCGAGGGAGTGCAATAAAAGCTGCTGGATAAAAGAGCATGTATAAAACGTTGGATGCTAATTCACTGGGAAAATTTAAAGTATAAAAAACACTGAGTGAAGAAATTAGGGAACCGGCGGCCCACAGTCCCATAGCTAAACCAAGGAATGCAATTCCGATGTGATCATTAAAACTTGGAACACGAATGAGTGAAACGACAAAGAGAATTGGGATTGCGTTATAGATCCATAGATCTAAATACACTTGAGGAGTCGTGTGAATGGCCCGAGACAATAGATGAACCGTAAGGAGTAAAAATATGAAGGTATTGAGCGAAAAATATTTACGGAGCACAACAACACCGTAGAAGAGATTGAAGCAAAGATGTATAGGGATAGCCCTAGACCATTATTTTTGGCGCTGACGCTTCCTTACATTCATGCCAAGTTTGCGAACAAGTGGGCGTGGACCGAAACGAGAAATAGTACTGAGAATCAAATATTGCCAACCAGGGACAGATAGCACTTTGCCATTCTGATTTTCTTTCCATCCTTGAGAAACAACTCGATCAGATGAAAGCCACATGAATTTAGGAAGACCATTCATGCGCATGCGACCACGTTCATGAAATTCAGTTCGTGTAAAACCAGGACAGAGTGCAGAAATTTTGACACCCGTGCCATTCATTTCAGTGTGTATAGATTCTGAAAGCACTGTTAGGTAAGACTTTGAAGCACTGTATGTTCCGCCTGCAATCCATCCGGCTACAGAGGAAACGTTGATAATAGAACCGCTATTTCGCTCTTTCATTTGCGGTAACACTGTATGCATCAGTCGCATTGGTGTACGGACCAATACAGCAAGTAATTGTTCTTCAGAATCTAGATTGCTTACAGAAAAAGCTTTATTGATTCCAAATCCTGCATTATTAATCAGTACTTCAACGTGATTCTCACGTATGTATTTTTCAACTCTGGCGCATCCACCATCAGTGGCTAAATCAGCTTGCACAATTGCAGTCTCTACTTTGTATTGCGATTGTAAATATGCGGCACGCTCTTTCATCCGTTCAAGGTCACGAGCAACGAGGACAATATTGAAACCTTCCTTTGCTAGAAGGTGAGTAAAGCTCTCACCGATACCGGCCGTTGCGCCTGTGACGAGTGCCCATTTGCTCATCTGCTCTCCTTAACTAGACTTGTAATTATGGTACTCGCGGTGGACTTAGGGCAATCAGGGGCAAGATTTAAAACATCTGAAACCGAATTCATTAGCAAACGATCCAAGCTCGCTCACGAATCAACACTTGATGTACTCAATGATTTATTTTTAGAAGCACAAGATAATTTGGGTTCAACTTTTAAGAGCGAAGTAGTAGCACTAAGCATCACTGGGGTTTACGGTGACGTTGGCGACCCACATCCATACGGTCAGCTAGCGTCAAAATATTTTGGGGCAAAATCAGTTGCAGTTATTGATGATGGGCTAGCTGGATATTTTGGCGCACTTGGAAATAACGATGGAGTGACAATCTCTATAGGAAGCGGAACAGTTGCAATTGCGGGACGGCGTGGCAGTTATTCACATGCAGATGGCATCGGACATATTTTTGGTGACCTAGGCGGTGGATTTTGGTTAGGCAAAGCTGCACTCGAACGTGTTCTGGCAACGCTGGAAGGAAGAGATGACGCAACTTTTCTGGCAGAGTTTTTCGAATCAGAGATAAAAACCTACGAATCGTTGAAGTCGCACACAGATGCTAAAGCACAACTTCTCTGCATTAATGCTGCAAAAACTCTACTTGAAGCAGCGGAGGCAAAAAATACCGATGCAATAACAATTAGAGACAGAGGCGCCGAATACTTAGCTAAAACAATTCGCGCTGCGTGGACAAACGTTGGCGGAATGCGTAACGAAGGAATTGCAATTGCCTTGCTTGGAAAACTTGCAGAGAATAAAGGTTATGCCGAATCTATTCGACGCCGCACCTCTTCACTATTACCTCAAATAACATTAGTTGAAGCAAAAGGTAATCACCTAGACGGGGCAATCTTTATTGCGGAGCATGTACCCGAAGATATTGATCCGTTACTTCGTTGGTGGCATAAGTAATTCACCAATTGCTCCGGCCGGAACAAATGGCTTATTTGGCATCACTGCGTTAATTCTTGCGTATTGAGTATTCTGTACTGGACGCGGATCAAGTTCTCCCTTATTTGGCCAAAACGAAATAGCGCGTTCTGCTTGTGCAGTAATTGTCAAAGATGGATTGACTCCAAGGTTTGCTGTAACAGCTGCACCATCAACTACATGCATAGTTGGGTAATTCCATACGCGATGATAAGGATCGATGACGCCTTGAGAAATATCTGAACCAATTACACATCCACCCACAAAGTGAGCAGTAAATGGAGCACCAATTAAGTCGCCGATATGTCCACCAGCAAAACCGCCATACTTATTTGCAATACGTCGCACTGTTTCATTGGCAGCAGGAATATATGTCGCATTTGGGTTTTCAGAGTTATTTGTAGACGTTAGTCCTAATCCCCACCATTTTTTCTTAGCTCGAACAGAAAGGGCTGAATCCACGTTTTGCATAACAAGTGCGATCACTGTGCGCTCTGACCATTGATGAACGTTTAGAACACGCATCAGCAACGAAGGTTTCTTAATGAATTCTTTTAGCCATTGTCGACGACGTTCTTTGGCAACATTTCCATCAGTCATAATTGTCTGAAGCAAGCCCATCGCATTGCTCCCCTTGCCATATCTGACAGGTTCAACGTGAGTGTGCTCATCGGGAAAGAAAGAGGAAGTAATTGCAGCACCTTTACTGAAATCTACATCGCTCTTTGGCATTAACGCACCAGTAAGTGCTTCGCTATTGGTTCGTGAGAGATCACCGAGTCGCTCAGAGAGCTTTGATAATTTTCCGGTTGCTTTCATGCGGTGCAATAGTTTTTGAGTGTTGTATGTTCCAGCGCTGACAATGAGTTGATTGGCCGTAAATGTAATTGTTCGTCCGAGTAAAGAATTTGTTTTTTTAGCTTTAATAATCCACGATCCATCGCTAGCTTGCTCAAATGATGTAACCGTAGTTAAGGGAAATACTTTGGCTCCAGCAGATTCAGCTAGCCCCAGATAATTCTTTGGTAAGGTATTTTTTGAATTGAACCTACATCCGGTCATGCATGCACCACATTGCTGGCAACCATTTCGCGCAGGTCCAACTCCACCAAAGTATGGATCTTTACTTGCAACGCCTGAGCCTTCACCAAAATAAACTCCGAGTGGTGCCATTCTAAATGTGTGTCCGACGCCCATCTCGATTGCAACATCTTTCATTGCTTGATCACTTGGTGAGAAATATGGATTTTCTGCAACACCGAGCATTCGACTTGCTTGGTCATACCAAGGCAATAATTCTGATTTCCAATCAGTAATATGATTCCACTGCTTATCTTCGAAATAAGAATCAGGTGGCTGATACAAAGTATTTGCATACACAAGTGAACCGCCGCCAACACCTGCACCAGCAAGAATCAACACATCTGGTAGTGCGTGAATACGTTGAATTCCTAGTAAACCAATTTTTGGAAAAAATAGAAATTTGCGTAGACGCCAAGAAGTTTT
>WLRX01000020.1 GCA_009706135.1 Actinomycetota bacterium | reverse complement strand
TCTGCCGTACTCACGAGAGCACTGCCAATTTGAAGGCTTTTGCCTCTACGATTAGCCGTGATGAGTACTTCAGCCAATCTGCGAGATAACAAACCTCGCTTGCCACGTGATGAACGCCGTGCACTTTTGTTATCTGCTGCCCTCGAAGTTTTCACAGCTGCCGGATATCACTCTGCTGCAATGGATGAAATTGCAGATCGTGCAGGAGTCAGTAAACCAGTTTTGTATCAGCACTTTCCATCTAAGTTAGAACTATATTTAGCAGTTTTAGATCTTCATATTGATTCACTCGTTTATGAAATCCAAAAAGCAATTTCTTCTACGCCAGATAACGCAAACCGAGTTCGAGCTACGGTTGATGCATATTTTGGATTCATAGAAAGTGAAGGCGAAGCATTTCGACTGCTATTTGAAAGCGATATGAGTGTTGAACCCTCAGTTGCCGAAAGACTCAATCGAATGACTTATGACTGCGCTGCAGCCGTGAGTGCGATTATTTCCCTCGATACTGGTCTACCGAAAGAAGTTGCAATGTTGCTAGGAGTTGGATTGATCGGATGCGCACAAGTTACTGCTCGTCATTGGCTAGAACGCGATAGCAAATTAACCCGCCAACAAGCAGTGGATTTAGTGGAAAATCTCATGTGGCGTGGAATTTCAGGCTTTCCCAGCAAATAATTTGGCAAACTCGCATGGTATTTAATCTGTAGTATTAGCAACTATGAGTACAAAGAAAAGCGATAGCGCTAAAAAAGTTCAGGTTCGAATCTCTGTAACTAATGTAAATTCAGATCTAAATTTTGAGAGCGAACTCGGAGCTACCGAAATTCAAAGCGCTGTGAATACAGCCCTCAAATCTGGTGAGGCTTTAACTCTGGAAGATATTCGCGGTCGAGTCGTAATGGTTCCTGCAGACAAAATTGGTTACGTAGAAATTGGCGAACAAACCGATCGTCGTGTCGGTTTCGGCGCCCAATAAGTGTCACTAACTTTCGAAGACCTTCCACTTCGCCAAGAAACTAAGGCTGCTCTTAAGGAGCATGGCTTTGCTTCACCTTTTCCCATCCAGGAAATGGTTTTGCCAATTGCACTGGCAGACGGAGATGTCATTGGTCAAGCAAAAACTGGTACTGGAAAAACACTTGCATTTGGAATCCCTCTGATTGAGCGAGTCATTGCGCCAAATGACGCAGAGTGGCAAGGGCTAGAACATAAAGGTGCACCTCAAGTTTTAGTTGTTGTGCCAACACGTGAGTTATGTATTCAAGTTGCAAAAGATATTGACGAACTAGCCAACAATCGTGGAATTAGAACGTTAGCCGTATATGGTGGGCGAGCATTCGAGCCGCAAATAGATTCACTGAGTGCAGGAATTGAAATTGTTGTCGGTACTCCTGGACGGCTTTTAGATCTTTACCGCCAGGGACACCTCAAACTCAAAGAAGTTTCACGACTTGTCTTGGATGAAGCAGATGAGATGCTCGACCTTGGTTTTTTACCCGATGTTGAAAAGATTTTTACAAGTACTCCAAAGCGTTCGCAAACAATGCTTTTTTCAGCGACGATGCCTGGAGACATTCTTAACCTTGCGCGTCGGTTTATGAATCAACCAATTCATATTCGCACGCAAGATAATGAAGATGAAGGCGCTGTTGTTTCAAAAATTGAGCAGCATGTTTATCGTGCGCATGCGATGGACAAAATTGAGATGTTGGCACGAATCCTGCAAGCAGATGGTCGTGGCCCAACAATTGTCTTCTGCCGCACTAAACGAACATGCCAGAAGACAGCAGATGACTTACTCGAGCGAGGATTTAGATCTGCGACCATTCACGGAGATCTTGCTCAAACTGCCCGAGAAAAAGCACTCAATGATTTCAAGGCAGGTAAAACAGATGTGCTTGTTGCCACCGATGTAGCGGCACGCGGAATTGATATTGATGGAATCACTCACGTAATTAATTACCAATGTCCAGAAGATGAGAAAACATACGTTCACAGAATCGGACGTACTGCACGTGCAGGCGCCCACGGAATCGCAGTCACCTTTGTTGATTGGGATGAAATGGCTCGCTGGAAGATGATTGATATGGCCTTAAAACTTGGTTTACCAGAACCAGAAGAAACCTACTCGTCTTCAGAGCATCTCTATGAAGTAATGAAAATTCCTGCTGGCTCAAACGGGCGATTGGTTAAAGAAAAATCCGTGAAAGTTGATGCTCCGGCTAAAGTTGAACGAACAACTGAAAAACGTGAACGTACGCGCACTAAGAAATTTAAAAATGATTAAGGTGCTCGAGAAGACTATACGCCGCTTCTCGGTACGCTTCTGCAAAATCTGAACTCTTATCTGTAGATAACAAACTGCGCTTTTGAGAAGTGGCTGCATCAATACCTGCTGTAAATGGAATGAGCGCATCTATCAAGATTGCATTGTCAAAGAGTTTCTCTAGTTCTGTCCCAAATTGATCAATTGGAAGTATGAATTTTTTGGCTGCAGAATCAACTTTTAAAGTACTTATTGCTCCGCGGATACTGTGAATAGATGCACTTGTTGGAACAACCAACGCATCTGCAGCAACAAGGGCCATTGCTAGTCGTGAATCAATCTGAGCTGGTGTATCAATTATTACAACATCGTAACGAGTTGATAAAGAACTCAAAAATGTTTTGAGTGAATTCACGTCGGTATATGAGGCAAGTCTTGAGTCTGCACCAATAAAGTCAAATCTTTCAGCAGTTGTAATGTCATTGTTTTGTGAAAGTGACAAACTTTGAAGTAGTTCAAGGGTAGTTTCTCTTGATTTTTCATAACCTAAATTGAATGTGATCTCTGCCCTGGGATCTAAATCAATTAATAAAACTTTCTTGCCGTACTCAACACTTGCTACTGCTAGTGAATGTGCAGTGGTACTTTTGTAAGTTCCGCCAGCAATGTTAGCTACAACAATTATCGAACTCATGAGGCGATGCCCCACCTAATGAGGGCTTGCTTTAGAATAGGTGGTTGGAAAAAGTTTTCGGGTACGAGTTTGAGTGTTGAACGAGTCGCAACCAGCGCAGCATTTGTAATTACATCTTGGCCTGGTAGCGATGGAATTGCATAAAGTTTGCGAGCCCACTGTGGAAGTGCCGCTGATGCCAAAGCACTTAAGGTTGCCCACGCAGGTGCGGCTGGAGTCGCAAATCGAATGGCAGTTGCCATTGGAGGAAAAGTGAGAAATAGTGCCACACGCTTTGCATCATCACTGGCATAGAGTTCTGGTGCGATATTTTCAAAATAAGATTTAAGTTCTTGTGTGTTTGATGGAACTGTATTGGGATCAATTCCAACTAATCGAGCAAAATCAACCATTTCCTTTACGTATTGATCTTGATCTTGTGAGGCTAATTGCATTCCAGAACGAATGGCAACATCTAAAAATGAATCAACCAGAGCCATATGAACCCATAAAAGTAGATGTGGATCATCTAGCCCTAGTTTTGTATGAACAGAACGCACTCTGGCTGCAAGAGCTTCGGCATCTTTGCGTGGAGCAAAACTTAATGTCGCAACGTAATCTCCAGTTCGTTGCAATCTTCCCCATGTGTCTTCACGAAAATTTGAGTTCTTTGCTACTCCATCCATAGCAACGGGATGCAGAGCTTGCTGTAAGAGCGCTCTAATTCCACCAACAACCATTGATGGATCACTATGAATTTTCCATACAACGCTCTGGGGTGAGAACAAACCTAGCTCTGGGCTCATGCTGCAGTGAATGCCTTTATTGCATCTGCGATCATTTGAATTGCGATTGCTGCAAGCAAGAGTCCTGCGATGCTGGCAACGAGATTAACACCAGTATCTTTAATTACCTTAAGAATTGTTGTTGAAGCCATTAAAGTAATCGCAATCGCAAGGTGAACGGCGATAACTGCAACAGCCAATCCGATTGCTTGTCCTGCGTTATCTATTTTTTGTACATAAATCATCGTTGCAACGATTGCGCCTGGCCCTGCAAGTAAAGGTGTGCCCAACGGAACGAGTGCAATGTTATTTGATTTACGATTTTCTGAACCTGGCCGCCCACCCATTAATAATTCAAGGGACACAATCAGCAATAAAAGACCGCCTGCTGCTTGAAGTGATTCAAGTGAAATATTTAAGTAAGAAAGTACAAGGCGACCAAAGAGTGCGAATGTAGTGATTACAACGAATGAAACTGCCGCTGCTTGCCATGCGAGTTTTCTACGCACCGCTGGTGATTTATCGGAAACAAGTCCTAGAAAAATTGGTGTCGCACCTGGTGGATCCATGATGACAAAGAGAGTCACGAATGCTTGGAGTGTAAATGTTACGGCGGTGACTTCGCCAATATTCATGCTCGCAAGACCCTTCTTTGATTCGCTTCTGATTCAAGACGTTCCCATTGTCCCTGATGGGTTAGGTTTTCGCCTAATGAGTTGAGTTTTCCAGTCCCGTGATAGTCACTCGCACCAGTAACGACTAAATCCAATTCACGAGCAATTTCTGCCAAAGCATTACGCTCTTCATTACTGTGGTCTCGATGATTTACTTCAATACCGTTTAAACCAGCGCTTTTTAAAGGTAGAAAATCATTTACTGAAAGTACTTTGCCACGAAGTGAAGCAAATGCATGTGCAATAACTGCAACTCCGCCGGCCTTACGAATCATTGCAATTGCATCCTCTGGAGTTGGCGCAAGATGGGCGACATAATAAGGAGAATTGTTATGAAGTAAATCGGTAAATGCTTCATCTCGTGAAGATACAACTCCATTTTTAACAAGAGCGTCAGCGATATGTGGCCTGCCCAGAGTTGCACCCGCAGGCTTTACGGATTCGACATCCTCTATTGAAATGTTTATCCCGCCAGCATTTAGTAATTCAATAATCTTTCGTGCACGCGGAATACGGCCATCGCGGGTATTTTCTAGCATTTCTTGCATCTGGATATTTGTGCCATCAAAGAGCAAACCCAACATGTGCACGCTAATTCCATCATTTGTTAGACAAGAAATTTCAGCGCCAGGAGCAAGTGATAATCCTCCGCGTAGAGTTTTTTGGGCACTCTCCCATCCAGAAGTAGTGTCGTGATCCGTTAGAGCTAGAACCGTTAATCCTTCTGCAATTGCTTTATTGACAAGCTGTGCAGGTGAATCAGTTCCATCGCTGCAATTTGTGTGTGTATGTAAATCAATCATGGCGCTAACTCAATTCGAGAAGATCGAGTTCGCAAAACTACCAGGGCGCACCCAGAAAGTATCAAAACAATTCCGGGAAGGATTCCAATTGGTGGTCGTTGGTCCAGCCACCAGATTGCAAGGACGGATGCTACGGGGACTTCAAAGAAAATAATTAAGGAAACTACTGCGGGTGAAACTCTCTTTAAAGCAGAGTTAAACATGTTGTGACCAAGTAACTGAGCAAAAACAACTAACCCAATAACAATCCACCACTCATTGCCAGTAAAGTTCCACATTTTAAATCCGCCAATTAACATAATTGGCAATGCTGTTATTGCACACGATGCATAACAGATAGCCGTATAGGTACTTGTTTCTAAACTCTTTTGCGCCTTCGAGCCAATGAGCACATAAATTGCAGCAAGGGCTGCAGAAATTATCGCTGCGACATCTCCTGAAAAAGATCGCAAGGAAATAGTTAAGTCCACACCTGAAATCAAGAGCACCCCGGAAAAACTGACAACCATTCCTAGCCATGCACGAGATGGAATATGTCCACCTCTGATTCGTAGAAACAAAGCTGTAAATATCGGTTGTAGCGCAACGAGTGCAGTACCAGCAGCAACTGTTGTGAGGCGCATCGCTAAAAAGAATGCGATGAAGTGCAATGCAAGTACAAATCCACCTAAAGCGGCCCAGGATATTGCGCTTCGATTGGCACGATGTCTTAAGGCGAAAGGTGCAATAGCTAAGGCTCCTCCAAGATTTCGCCAGAAAATTAAAGTAACAACAGGCATTGTGCTCAGAGCAATAAGTGGACCGGAAACCCCAATGCCAATAATTCCAATACCAAGGCGAATTAAATCTTTGCGACCAGGCATAGCTGTATGGCTATTAATGAGGGACTTCTGCTCTGGCATAGGGCAAAAGTATCTATTCCGTGCAATTTAAGCGAAAGCGAAGAGGTGTGTAGAGCCGTTACCCTTAGCCCATGAGCGGAAACTTGATTAATCGAGTATTTCTCGCCCGTCTTGCAGGTACCGCGGTCTTTGATCCAAATGGTGATCCAGTAGGAAAGGTGCGAGATGCTTTGGCGACTCTTCGCGCAAATAATCAACCACCAAGAATTTTGGGTTTGATTGTTGAAGTTCCACTACGTCGCCGAGTTTTTGTGCCAATTACACGTGTGACATCTATTGAAAGTGGCACGGTAATTATTACTGGCCTACTCAACATGCGTCGATTCGAATCTCGCACCGGCGAAGTTTTAGTTCTCGGAGAAATGCTCGATCGATCCATTTCGCTCGTTGAATCTGGAGAAAAAGTTGTTGTTGAAGATATGGGTATGGAGCAAAACCGAAATGGCGATTGGTTAATCACTCGCGTCCATGTCATGCGTCGCGGAACAGGATTGCGCCGTAAAGGTGCTACTTCAACGGTTTCGTGGGAGGAAGTGTCCGGCTTTGCAATTTCTGAACACAATCAAGGCGTTGCAAACTTACTTGCAACTCTAAGCACACTTCGAGCCGCTGACCTTGCATCCGTTATGCATGACCTAGCACCAAAGCGTCGCGTAGAAGTTGCTCGTGCACTCAACGATGAACGTCTAGCAGATGTACTTGAAGAGATGGATGAAGCAGAGCGCGTTGAATTGTTAGCAGAACTTGAAGGCGAACGCGCTGCCGATGTTTTGGGCGAAATGGATCCAGATGATGCTGCCGACTTGCTCCGTGAAGTCGGACAAGAGCGTGCACAGGCACTTCTTGAGTTGATGGAACCAGAAGATGCTGAAGATGTTCGCCGCTTAATGAATTATGAAGATTACACAGCAGGCGGCATGATGACGACTGAACCAATTGTTATGACTGCAGATAACACCGTGGCAGAAGCTCTGGCTGCAGTTCGACAGAGTGAGATCTCACCAGCACTTGCATCACAAGTATTTATCTGCCGTGCCCCACTAGAAACTCCTACTGGCAGATTTATTGGAATTGCCCATTATCAACGACTTCTACGCGAAGCCCCATCAAAACTTCTCGGATCAATGGTTGATACGGATACTCAAGGATTAAATCCCCAAGCATCGCTGAATGAAGTTTCGTCATACTTAGCCAGCTATAACTTGCTATCGCTGCCAGTAGTAGATGCAAACGAACGTTTATTGGGTGCAGTGACCGTTGATGACGTTCTCGATCACTTACTGCCAGAGAACTGGCGTCACGATCACCGTGACATTTCAAAGACGGCAAATGTTTTAGTACATGAAGAATTACTTGATACAGAAGGTAGCGAGGGATAAAAATGGCACGTAACAATCGTTTAGATACACCTCGCGAGACAGGTCGCGCCTTTCGCCCAAACTTTGACCCTGAAGCTTTTGGTCGCTTATCAGAACGATTTGCACGTTTCCTAGGAACTGCAGGTTTTTTGGTTTACATGACAATCTTTGTATTGAGTTGGGTTTTCTGGAATGCCTTTGCCCCTGTCGATCTACGTTTTGACGATTATCCATTCATCTTTTTAACTCTGATCTTGTCACTACAAGCCTCTTACGCTGCGCCTCTGATTTTGCTTGCACAAAATCGTCAAGCAGATCGTGATCGAATTCAAGTAAGTGAAGATCGTGCTCGCAATGAGCGCTCGATAGCAGATACTGAATATCTCACTCGAGAATTAGCGAGCCTTCGCAACACGCTAGGTGAAGTGACTACTCGCGATTTCTTGCGCAACGAACTTGGAGACTTGCTCGAAGAGATGCTTAAAGAATTACGTGGAAACACCCAATCTGACACCGAGAAGTGATTTCTTTCGAACGACCAATTGATCCACAATTGCAATAATTGATTTAGCTGCAGCGCTTTCTGGATGTTGTACAACGACGGGTGCTCCGTTATCTCCACCCGTTCGCAAATCCGGGCTAAATGGAACTTTCCCAAGTAACGCCACGTTAATCCCTGCTAATTCTGAGAGTCGCTTTGCTGTTTCTTCTCCGCCTCCAGATCCAAACAAAGAAATCATGTCGTTGCAGTTAGGGCAAGGAAAGTCAGACATATTTTCAATTACGCCAACGAGATGTTGCTTGATTTGGTGTGCAATGCGACCAGCTCTTTCAGCAACTTCAGCAGCAGCAATTTGTGGTGTCGTAACGACAAGAATTTCTGAAGTTGGAATGAGTTGACCTAATGAAATTGCAAGATCACCAGTTCCTGGCGGTAAATCAATAAGTAATAAATCTAAATCGCCCCAATAAGCATCTGAGAGTAATTGCTCCAAAACCTTATGCAGAAGTGGTCCTCTGTATGCAACGGCGTCCGAACGTTCTGGTTTGAACATCTCCATAGAAACAACTTTTACTCCATATGATTCAAGTGGAATAAACATTTGATCTATCGCTGTGGGACGTTGGCCGATTAAACCCATCAATCTTGGTACGGAATGGCCATAAACATCCGCATCTAAAATTCCTACACGTAAACCTTTTTGAGCAGCTGCAACTGCCAAGTTAACAGTTAGCGAGGACTTTCCGACTCCCCCTTTGCCAGATGCAATTCCGATTACTCGTGTAAGAGATTCTGGTTGAGCAAATGGAATTATTTTTTCGCGACCATTTCGTAATAACGATTTAAGGTTTCCACGTTGCTCGTCATTCATCACACCAAAGATAATTTCAACAGAAGAGATAGTTTCGACTGCCAAAACTGCCTTTGTAATGTCACTGCGAAGGCGATCTTGCATCGGACAACCAGAAATCGTAAGCAAAATCTTGAGTTGAGCAACTCCTGAATTGACCTGAACAGATTCAACCATTCCTAAATCTGGCAGTGGACGATGAATTTCTGGATCTTCTACAGTTGCCAGAGCTGCATGTATTGACTCGATAACGGTCATAGCAAATCCGGATCAATTTTAGGTTGTACCGATGTTTTTGGTTTATCCTCATCAAGGGCGCCAGCTAGTTGCTTTTTTATAAACGTTTTTGGATTCAGATCAGATGGTTGTAAATCCTCAAATCCGGGCCCAAGATTTTCACGTAGTTCTGCAGTTGCTGTATTCGCTAAATTCTTTACTTTCTTCAGGAACTTTGCAGCATCGGATGAAAACTTGGGCAAGCGTTCTGGTCCCACAAAAATAATTGCAATTAATGCCAATCCTACGAATTCTCCTGGACCAATCCCAAAAAACATGTTTTCAGCCTAGTGCTTGTCTCGGTTTAATTCTTACCAGCAGCAAGTACAACTATTGCCGTGCGTGTACTGCTACCTCGTTTGTACTTAATTTCAACGCGATCACCAATGTTTTTTGATCTAATCGCAACAATGAGTTCGTCGCCGTTATTTATAGTCTTTCCTGCAAATTCAATTATTAGATCACCTGGTTGAATTCCTGCCTTCTGTGCAGGCCCGCCGGCAAGAACTGCTCCATCAGCAGTTGTTACTTTCGCTCCGGGTCCTGCAAAATTCATATCAATTGAAACGCCCATCACAGGATAAGAAGCTTTTCCGGTTTTAATCAATTGATCTGCAGTTTTTCTGGCTTGATTAATTGGTATCGCAAAACCTAATCCGATTGATCCAGCCTGACTTGTCGAAGCTCCGCTTAGAGTTGCAATTGCAGAATTAACTCCGATAACCGCTCCAGTTGTATCAATGAGTGGACCACCAGAGTTTCCAGGATTTATCGCGGCATCTGTTTGTAAAGCATTAATGAATGAACTCTCTCCTGCGCTTCCACCAGCTGTTACAGCACGATCTTTTGCACTAATAATTCCTAATGTAACGGTGCCAGATAGACCAAGTGGCGAACCAATTGCAATTACGGCATCTCCGACGGCTACTTTATCGCTGTCACCAAATTGAAGTGCTGGTAAACCATTTGCAAGAATCTTGAGTACCGCTAAATCATATGATGCATCTCTGCCAACAACTTTGCTTTCAAACTCTTCACCATTATTGAGTGTGACAATGATTTTTGCTTTAGAAAGTGCTGCTGCTTCTATCACGTGATTGTTTGTGAGAATAAATCCAGCACTATCAATAATAAATCCTGAACCAGTACTGCCGGACCCAGTTGTGATTGAAACAACTGATGGCACAACTCTATTTGCTAAACCAGCGACTGAGTCAGGTTTGCGTTCAACTGAATTTGATGCAGAAACTAGGTTTGCTCTACCGCCAAAGAATCCACCAGTTGCATTGATTCCGAGTATGCCACCAACTATTCCAGCGATGATTGCTAATACAACTACAGAACCTGGACTAACTCCAGAACGCGATTGTGAAAAATCTTGAGAGTTCCACCAAGGTGCATCAATTCGAGCACGCGATTTTCGGCGGAGAAAACTCATAGGGCTTATCTTGCTACAACTTTGTTGCGATTAACAAACCATCGCCAACATTAATGAGTGTGCTTATCCAAAGATCTGTGGCAGCCTTCACAGATTTGCCTGCTTCACGCAGAGCAATTGTTCGCGGATCTCTCTGTGATGGATCGCTAACTTTTCCACCACCAAAGAATCCGTCGATCACCATTACTCCACCGCTACGTAATATTCGATGCGCTTCTTCAACTGTGTAAGTTAAATCTTCAGGATTGTGACGCAGCACAACTAAGTCATATGCCCGATCAGTTAACTTGGTCATTACATCCATAATTGAATTTGTAATTAGTCTGTAGCGAGCTGGTGCTATGTCAGCATCCTGCATCGCTATTCGTGCAATTCGGGAGTGCTCAGTTTCATCATCAATAGATGTGAGAGTTCCGCTAGCAATCATCCCACCCAATAACCACAGACTTCCGACTCCAGAGCC
>WLRX01000002.1 GCA_009706135.1 Actinomycetota bacterium | reverse complement strand
GTTATTTTGGTTGGTGTGTGGACTGAAGGCACGGCCGAGATGGCAGAGAATTCATTAGATGAACTAAAAGCCTTGGCACAAACTGCTGGCTCCGAGGTACTAGATGGATTCATCCAGCGTCGTGATAAACCAGATCCTGCAACGTATATCGGTTCAGGAAAAGTTGAAGAATTACGAAATGTTGTTATCTCAAGTGGCGCCGACACTGTTATTTGCGACGGAGAACTTTCTCCTTCTCAATTGCAACAACTTGAAGGAAAACTTAAAGTAAAAGTTGTAGACCGAACCGCATTAATTTTGGACATTTTCGCTCAACACGCAAAGAGCAAAGAAGGAAAAGCTCAAGTTGAGTTAGCGCAAATTTCTTATCTGCTTCCACGTTTACGTGGTTGGGGTGATTCTCTTTCTCGCCAAGTAGGTGGTCGAGCAGCAGGAGGCGCCGGTATTGGTGGACGCGGTCCAGGTGAAACAAAAATTGAAACTGATCGACGACGCATCCGAGACAAAATGGCCAAGCTTCGTCGCGAAATTGCCGAGATGAAAGTTTCCAGAGATACGAAACGACAAGAGCGAAAGAGAAATAATGTTGCATCTGTGGCCATCGCAGGTTACACAAATGCTGGTAAATCTTCACTTTTAAATAGGTTAACTGGTGCGGGGGTTCTCGTTCAAAATGCCCTCTTTGCAACTTTGGATCCAACTGTTCGAAAGACCCAAACCGCTGATGGTCGAATTTATACTTTAACTGACACTGTTGGCTTTGTGCGACACCTTCCTCATCAATTAGTAGATGCATTTAAGTCAACGCTAGAAGAAGTATCTGGTGCAGATGTGATTGTCCATGTTGTTGATGGTTCTCACGCCGATCCATTTGAACAAATCCGTGCAGTTCGTACAGTTATCAATGAAATTGGGGCACAAGAAGTTCCGGAAATTATTGCTATCAATAAGGCTGATGTGGCAGACCAAGAAGTTCTCATGGAAATTTTGCGCAAGGAACCAAATAGCTATGCAATTTCGGTTAAAACTGGATTTGGAATAGATGCTCTGATTCATGCAATAGAAAAAACTTTACCTAGGCCAAAAATTGAAGTTGATGTCATAGTTCCTTATAACCGAGGTGATCTTATTAGCGCCATTCACGAACATGGTGAAATCTTGAGTGAAGAGTATGTTGCCGAAGGAACTGCGATACATGCCCGCGTTGATGGAGGGCTAGCACGCCAAATTCAAGCTATGCAGGAATAAATAGTGCTCTCGGCGTGTTGTAACAGGCAGTAACCCCAGAAATAGGCGATTATGCGCCCGTTCAGTAATTACTTCCACAACTAGTGAAATGAAGGTAGGTGAGAGCAGTGGCCACGGATTACGACACCCCCAGAAAAACTGATGAAGAACTCCACGAAGAGTCGTTAGAAGAGTTAAAAGCCCAACGAGTCGATGCTCAATCTGGCCAGATCGATGTTGATGAAGCAGAAGCTGCTGAAACTTTAGAACTTCCTGGTGCTGATTTATCTGGTGAAGAATTAAGTGTTCGTGTAGTGCCAAAACAAGTGGATGAATTTACGTGCTCACGTTGCTTCTTGGTTCACCATATTACTCAACTATCTAAAGGTGAAGGCGCAAAAGCAATTTGTAAAGAGTGTGCTTAACGCAGCGCGGCTGCTAACTCTGTTCCCCGCTTTGAAGTTATAAGCCAATTAGGTGTGTGATCTCTAGGATCTTTGACTCGCACAATCACTCCGCGGGAACACCAAAATCTAATCGCTAGGTAGTTCGCAGGATCTGCATCTCGGCCACGCATTAAACGCATTGCATCAGATTCCAGCACTCGCGTGTCTCCTAAGTACCGAAGTTCAATGTGAGCGTTATTTATGCGTAACTCTTTTTCATCTACTTCAATAACCATACGCCAACGAACGTAAATGAACATCAGCGCCACAGTGAGAAAAATCTGACACCAGAGCGCAGGATTATTTCCAATGGCTGCCCATATCGAGACGCTCAATGATGTAAATAAGAAGTAAATGAAGGCTAAGAGCCATACTGGGGGAGCAATCACTTCGCGAAATCGCACGGGAGTCACGCTACATCATTAATTTTTGACTCGCTAACGCATTAAACTAGTCGTATGAGTCGAGTTGCCAGTACAACGCCACCATCTGGATCAACAATTCCAGTGCGCCACCCTGAGGCGCCGCCAACTGGTTCAAAAATTCCTTCTCACTTTGCTCACTGCTTCGGTTGCGGTGAAAAACATCCAACTGGGTTACATCTAGTTGCACATGTTGGAAATGCAATGGATATAACAGCAGAGTTTGTAGTTTCAGAAGATCATCAAGGCGCACCAGGGCTTGCGCACGGTGGATTGCTTTCACTTGCATTTGATGAAGCGCTAGGAAAACTAATGTGGTTACTTCGCGCACCTGCTGTTACCGCGCGGTTAGAAACAGATTTCCTTAAACCCGTGCCAATGGGTTCGAAGTTATTTATTACAGCGCAGATCACTGGCCAAGTTAGCCGTAAAGTTTATTGTTCAGCCATCGGACGATTAAATTCTCCAGAGGGTGAGATTGCAATCAAGGCAGCAGCGTTATATGTCATTGTTCCAATGTCGCACTTTCTACAAAATGCTCCTGCGGATTACTTAGAGGCAATTTCTAAAACACCAGAAGTACTGGCATTCGTTGATCCGAACTTTGAGATAAATCCATGAGCGTAAAAGTTCTTATCAAACGCCTCGATCCTGGAGTGCCTCTGCCACTTTATGCAAAGGGTGGCGACGCAGGCGCAGACATAGTCTCTGCCGTCGACATCACTTTGGCCCCCGGTGAACGCGCACTAGTACCAACTGGAATTTCTATTGCACTTCCCGATGGATATGTCGCACTCGTGCATCCACGTTCAGGATTAGCGATTAAACATGGAGTTACAATGGTTAATGCACCAGGAACCGTTGACGCAGGATACAGAGGCGAATTAAAACTGATTTTAATTAATCATGATAAAAGTGAATCGGTCACATTTAAGCGTGGGGATCGCGTCGCACAATTAGTCATTCAAGCGGTTGAGCGAGCAGAATTTATTGAAGTACAAGAGCTACCAGGCTCGGGTCGCGGAACCGATGGCTTCGGATCAACGGGTCGCGTATGAGTATTGAAAATAATGATCGCGACAAAGTAGTTAACGCCCTCGGTGGTAAAAAAGGTCTCATTGATTCAGGACTTCCATCTATCCTTTTTCTTATTGTTTTTAACATCGCAGATAATTTACGCACAGCTCTTTATGCGGCCGTCATTACATCAGCGCTTCTCACGATTCTTCGATTGATTAAGAAGGACACAATCCAACATGTGATTTCTGGCTTCATTGGTGTTGCTTTTTGTGCATACCTAGCAAATCGAACAGGAAATGCCACTGATTTTTTCTTACCTAAATTTCTCACCAATCTCGTATATGGCACGGTGTATTTGATTGGAAACGTTGCTGGGTGGCCAATTCTCGGTTTAGTTCTAGGACCAATCCTGGGCGAAAATCTCCTGTGGCGAAAAAACCCAGAGCGCAAAAAAGCTTATATTCGCGCTGGATGGTTATGGGTTGCAATGTTTTATTTACGTTTACTTGTTCAAGTTCCAATTTATCTTAGCGGTCCAGAAAATCTGAATTTATTAGGAAGTGTTAACTTGGCAATGGGTTATCCACTTTTTGCCGCTGCTGCGTGGGGCTCTTGGTTAATTATTAAGAAAGTTCCGAGCGTAAAAGCAGAGGATTAACTCTGGATGAAGCACGCTTTAATTTGAGCTTCAGCATCAGCAGAAGCGACAAAGAGTAATTCATCGCCTGCTGCAAAAACATCATGAGCAGAACAAGCGATAACTTGGCCATCTCGCACAATCGCGGCAAGGGATGCGTTATCTGGTAACTCAATTTCTTCAACGGTTTTTCCTATGCAAGAAGATGTATCAGGAAGAGTTAGCTCAACTAAATTTGCTTGGCCTTTTCTAAATGAGAAGAGACGCACCACATCTCCAACGCTTACTGCTTCTTCTACAAGTGCTGAAATAATTCTTGGAGTAGACACAGCAACATCTACGCCCCATGAGCTATCAAATAGCCATTCATTTTTTGGATGATTAATTCGCGCAACAACACGTGGAATTCCGTATTCGGTTTTTCCTAGAAGGGATGCAACGAGATTTACTTTGTCATCTCCTGTTGCGGCGACCAATACTTGGCAGTTATTCAATTTTGCGTTATCCAGTGATGTTATTTCACAGGCATCTGCCATAAGCCACTCAGCATCTGGGACGCTTTGCATCTTCATCGCTTTAGGATCTTTATCAATCAGTAGTACTTGGTGGCCGTTATCCAGGAGTTCGCGCGCGATCGCGCGACCAACGTTTCCGGCGCCTGCAATTGCAATTCTCATGAAGCACTCTCCGGATCATGCGAGAATGATTTTTCAACGTTTGCATGGTCTTCATCACGCACCATCATGTGCAGTAAATCGCCTTCTTGGAAAACAGTGTGTTCATCTGGAATTAAACCGGCACCGAGTCGGGTAATAAATGCAACGCGAGCACCAGTAATGTTTTCAATTCGCGCAACTGAGATTCCGTACCAACTAGCAACTGGATGAAACTCACATAGCTGAACAGCGCCACTTGCATCGCGCCATTCAGATTTTGAGCCTTCGGGAACGATACGTCTTAAAATTTGGTCTGTCGTCCAGAGCACTGTGGCAACAGTTGGGATTCCTAGGCGCTGATAAATTTCCGCGCGACCTGGGTCATAAATACGAGCTACAACATTGGCGACTTTATAGGTTTCTCTGGCAACGCGAGCAGCAAGGATGTTCGAATTATCTCCGTTGCTCACTGCAGCAAATGCATCTGCTTTTTCAATGCCAGCTTCTAAAAGTGTGTCTCGGTCAAAACCCATACCTGTAACTGTGTGGCCTTTGAAGTTAGGTCCTAAACGGCGAAATGATTCGCGAGCCTGATCAATTACCGAAACTGAGTGACCAGCGGCTTCCAATTCAGTAGCGAGGGAAGATCCAACTCGACCGCAACCCATAATGACCACGTGCACGTAGTACAACTTACACCCTTACTCTTAGATACATGGAATCAAAGGCACAAATAAGCCTGCAGGTAGGCCAACGCCTAACCGTGGACATTGAAAAAATTGCTCATGGCGGACACTTCATCGCGCGCCACGAAAGTGAGTCGGGTAAAAAGGCTGTGATTTTTGTGCGTCACGCAATTCCTGGAGAAAAAGTAGAGATTGAAATTACAAGTACAAGTTCGAACTTTATCCGCGCAGATGTAGTCCAGGTAATTACGCCTAGCCCAGATCGAGTTGTTGCCCCGTGTAAATTTGCACATCGCGATGGATGCGGAGGATGCGATTTTCAACATATCTCCGTATCCCGACAACGGTCGTTAAAGTCTGAAGTGATTACTGAACAATTTGCACGAATTGCAAAAATTCCAATTACAGTTGAAGTCGAAGAAGTGGATCAACCGCTTCATTGGCGAACACGGGTCACTGCCACAACTGATCACAATGGAGCCATCGGATTTTATTCATCTAGAAGTCATCGCGTAGTCGCAGTAGATGAGTGCCTCATAGCCGTGCCTGAAATCGGCATTAAAGAGATGTCCAAGCAAAAACTTTCCCCTGATGTACGTATCGAAATCGCATGTTCGTCAGAAGGCGAGCGAATGGTTGCAGAAGCACCAAAGAGTGGTGACGGCAAATTTAGGCAAAATAGTGGACCTGCTGTGCTGCATGAAAAAGTTGGCAATCACGTGCTTCAAGTGAGTCAAAGATCTTTTTGGCAGGGACATAAACGCGCCCCAGAAGTGTTAACTGAAGTTGTAAGTAACTTTGCAGGGTTTAAAAATGGGGACCATGTCCTAGATCTATACGGCGGTGTTGGTCTATTTACTTCTTCATCTTTGGATGCGATAGGTACCGAAGGATCTATTCACTTAGTCGAGGGAAGCAAAGATGCCACTTCTGATGCTAAAAATAATTTTGCTAGTGCGGCTAATGTAGAAATTTCAACAGGAGATGTCGCCAAAATAATTTCGCGCATTCATAGCGCCGATGTAGTTATTTTGGATCCGCCGCGAGAAGGTGCCGGGAAAGATGTTGTACAGCTATTGGCTCGAATAGGTGCGCGAACGATTATTTATGTTGCCTGCGATCCAGCAGCCCTAGCGAGAGATACTGTTTATTTGGCTGAAAGTGGTTATTCACTAACAAAAATCCGCGCATTCGACTTATTTCCGATGACTCACCACATCGAATCTGTTGCATTGTTTACCCCAAGTAAGGTATCTTGACGTCAAGATAGTTTTAGGGAGGAGCGCTAGTGAGTACAAATTCCTTTAGCGCAAAGAGCTCATTAAATGTCTCTGGAAAAAACTATGAAATATTTGATATTTCTAAAATCGATGGTGCTAGCTCACTTCCATTTAGTTTAAAAATACTTCTTGAAAATCTATTGCGAACCGAAGATGGCGCAAATATTACTGCTGCTCACATCAAAGCTTTAGCGCAGTGGGACCCAGCGACTGAGCCTGATACTGAAATTCAATTCACTCCAGCTCGTGTTGTGATGCAAGATTTCACTGGTGTGCCTTGCATCGTAGATCTTGCCACCATGCGTGAAGCAATTGTTTCACTCGGCGGAGATGCATCAAAAGTTAATCCACTTGCACCCGCAGAATTAGTTATTGACCACTCCGTTATTGCAGATGTGTTCGGAACCAAAGATGCTTTTGAGAAAAATACAGATATTGAATATGAGCGAAATCGGGAACGTTACAGATTTTTGCGTTGGGGACAGGGCGCATTTGATGAGTTCAAAGTTGTGCCACCCGGAACTGGAATTGTTCACCAAGTAAATATTGAATACCTTGCTCGAGTTGTTATGACTAGAAACGTCAATGGAGTCTTGCGCGCTTATCCAGATACCGTTGTCGGAACTGATTCACATACAACGATGGTTAATGGACTCGGAGTTCTTGGTTGGGGAGTCGGCGGCATCGAAGCTGAAGCAGCTCTGCTTGGCCAGCCGGTATCGATGCTCATTCCACGAGTAGTTGGTTTCAAACTCAGCGGTGCATTGCCACTTGGTACAACTGCTACAGATTTAGCTCTAACAATTACCGAGATTCTTCGCAAGCATGGAGTTGTAGGAAAATTTGTTGAATTCTATGGACCAGGAGTTGTTTCCGTTCCGATGGCGAATCGAACAACTATTGGAAACATGAGCCCTGAATACGGTTCAACATGTGCAATTTTCCCAATTGACGAAGAAACTTTACGTTACCTCACGCTGACTGGTCGTTCTGCCGAGCAAGTAGAACTCGTTGAAAAATATGCAAAACTCCAGGGACTATGGCACAACCCAGAAGTTTCACCTCGGTTCTCAGAAAATATCGAACTTGATCTATCAACGGTGGTTCCATCAATTGCAGGCCCAAAACGTCCGCAGGATCGAATTTCACTGATCGATTCCAAGAGCGCATTTGAAAAAATATTGCCTACGTACTTTGGGGATAAAACTAACAAGAACCCAATCGACATTAAGGTTAAAGAAAACAGCACCACAATTAAAAATGGTGATGTTGTCATTGCATCGATTACATCGTGCACAAATACTTCAAATCCTTCAGTGATGATTGGCGCGGCTTTACTTGCCAAAAAGGCTGTAGAAAAGGGACTCTCATCAAAGCCTTGGGTAAAGACCACTTTGGCGCCGGGATCAAAGGTTGTAACTGATTATTACGACCGTGCTGGCTTAACTCCTTACATGGAAAAACTTGGATTTAATCTTGTTGGCTATGGCTGCGTAACATGTATTGGTAATTCGGGCCCGCTTCCAATTGAAATTAGCAAAGCTGTCAATGATCATGATCTAGCGGTCAGTGCAGTTCTTTCAGGAAATAGAAACTTCGAAGGGCGCATCAGCCCTGATGTAAAGATGAATTATCTTGCTTCTCCGCCATTGGTTGTGGCTTATGCATTGGCCGGAACAATGGATCACGATTTCATTAAGGATTCTTTGGGAAATGACACAGATGGCGAACCTGTTTATTTGGCTGACATTTGGCCATCTCCAGAAGAAATTCAAAGCGTGATTGATTCTTCTATATCTTCAGAAATGTTCAGTAAAGATTACGCAAGTGTTTTTGAAGGTGACCATCGTTGGAAATCACTCGATACTCCAACAGGGAACACCTTTGAGTGGGATCCAACGTCAACCTATGTGCGAAAGCCACCTTATTTTGATGCGATGCCACCACAACCAACTCCAGTAACAAATATTTCAGGCGCTCGTGTCTTGGCCATTCTGGGGGATTCAGTTACTACTGATCACATTTCACCAGCAGGAAATATCAGGGGTGATTCGCCAGCAGGAAAATATCTTGAAGCAAATGGAGTTGATCGTAAAGACTTTAACTCTTACGGATCTCGTCGCGGAAATCATGAAGTGATGATTCGTGGAACTTTTGCAAACATTCGCCTAAAAAACTTATTACTAGATGGAGTTGAAGGCGGCTTCACTCGTAACTTCCTAAAAAATGGCGAGCAATCAACTATTTATGATGCGTCGATTGATTATCAGAAAGCAGACACACCTCTAGTAATTCTTGCTGGTAAAGAATATGGATCAGGATCCTCCCGAGATTGGGCTGCAAAAGGCACAGCACTACTTGGTGTTCGAGCAGTAATTGCCGAGAGTTTTGAACGAATCCATCGCTCCAATCTCATCGGTATGGGTGTTCTGCCATTGCAATTTATAGATGGTCAAAATGCGGCATCACTTGGTTTACGCGGTGATGAAGTATTTGAATTTACTGGGATCACCGAGCTCAATTCTGGGGTAACTCCGAAGGAAATTACTGTTAAGGCAAGCGATAAAACTTTTAGCGCGCGCCTTCGAATCGATACGCCGGGGGAGGCTGATTACTACCGCCACGGTGGAATCATGCAGTACGTCTTACGTTCACTTCTTTCATAGTGTGCTAATTCCGTCCTAGCGTTCTAGAATGACGATGTGATTTCTGATATTAATTCGCCTAAAGATTTAGTGCGCTTTAACCATGATGAGCTAAGTACTCTCGCAGCTGAGATTCGAGCTTTTTTGATCGAAAAAGTAACTAAAACTGGTGGACACCTTGGCCCTAATTTGGGTGTCGTTGAGTTAACGATTGCAATACATAGAATTTTTGAATCTCCAAAAGATGTGATTCTTTTCGACACGGGTCACCAAAGTTATGTGCACAAAATTCTAACTGGGCGCAGCGAAGGTTTTGATTTACTTCGTCAACGCGGCGGTCTAGCTGGTTATCCAAACAGATCCGAAAGTGTTCATGACGTTATTGAAAATTCCCATGCATCAACAGCGCTTTCTTGGGGCGATGGAATCTCCCGCGGATTTACTTTAAGTGGGCAGACCGATCGCTCGGTTGTCGTTGTAGTTGGCGATGGCGCACTCACCGGTGGAATGTCATGGGAGGCTCTAAACAACATTGCCGCATCGAATACCCAAAAACTAGTTATCGTCGTTAATGACAATGAGCGATCGTACTCACCAACTATCGGCGGATTAGCTACATACCTTTCTACATTGCGCGCTACCCGCGGATATGAAAAATTCTTGGATTGGGGCAAGGATGTTCTAGCACGTACACCTGTTGTTGGTGGGCCGATTTATGACACGTTGCACGGAATGAAAAAGGGAATAAAAGACATTGTCGCGCCACAAGGAATGTTTGAAGATTTAGGATTGAAATATTTAGGACCATTTGATGGCCATGACATTGAAGTAATGGAGAAAGCTTTAATTAAAGCCAAAGAATTTGGTGGGCCAATATTGGTGCATGCAATCACTGAAAAGGGTCGCGGATATGCACCAGCAATTGAAGATGAGGCAGAGAAGTTTCACGCCGTTGGAATTGTTGATGCCGAAACTGGGTTGCCAATAAAGAAGAGTTCAGCTTCGTGGACAAGTATCTTCTCTAGCGAATTAGTTGAGATTGGTCGCGAACGAAAAGATATCGTTGCAATAACTGCTGCGATGCTTGGTCCAACTGGTCTAGATAAGTTTCAACGCGAGTTCCCGGAACGCACAATTGATGTTGGAATTGCAGAGCAACACGCAGTTACAAGCGCGGCAGGATTAGCCTTTGCTGGAATGCATCCAATTGTCGCTGTGTATGCAACTTTTCTAAACCGAGCATTCGATCAGATGTTATTAGATGTTGCACTACATAAGGCTGGTGTTACTTTCATCTTAGATCGCGCAGGAGTAACGGGAGACGACGGCCCTTCGCATAATGGAATTTGGGATTTAGCTTTAACTGGCATTGTTCCAACATTGCGAGTTGCTGCCCCACGCGACGGTGCGCGAGTAAAAGAGACTCTTCGCGAGGCAGTAGACGTTAACGATGCGCCAACTCTTATTCGCTTTCCTAAAGGCGCTGTCGTAGCCGACATTCCTGCCTTCGAACGTCGCGATGGTATTGATGTTTTATATCGCGGAGAAAGCGCAGATGTACTTCTTATCAGTATTGGTGCAATGGCAAATATCTCAGTGGAGGCGGCTTCACAGGCTTATCGTGAAGGTGTTGGAGTAACTGTTATTGATCCGCGATGGGTAAAGCCATTGCCGCAATCACTAATAACAATGGCACAGCGCTATAAGAGTGTAGTTGTTCTTGAAGACGGAATTAGGCACGGTGGAATAGCAAGCACGGTTTCAGAAATGTTTAGAGATGCGAATTTGCAAGTTCCACTTCATTCTATTGGCGTTCCACTTGAATTCTTGGAACACTCCAAGCGCGATGAAGTATTACAAGATCTCGGAATAACAGTGCAAAATATTACGCGTTCTATCGTGGAGTGGAGCAGTTCCCTTAAGGAAGGGATGCAATTCCCGGTTGATGAAAACGCTTCGCGCACACAGATTCACTAATTCCTTCGCGATCTAAGTACGGCAATATTCCACCAAGATGCATCGGCCAACCAGCGCCAAGTAGCATGCACAGATCAATCTCTGCAGGAGTAGCAACTACGCCTTCATCGAGCATCATGCGAGCTTCTTCAGCAAGTGCTGTAAGCGCACGTGAGCGAACATCTTCGGCAGTAGAAGGTTTATTTCCAGAAACGATCAGTGCTACGGCTTCGGGATTTGCAACAAAAGCACCCTGGTCATCTTTTATATAGAAAGTACGGATCCCGCCCTTAACCATTGCTTGCATAGTTGGTGAAATTTTATAACGAGGACCAAGATTTTTATTCAAAGTCTCTGAAACATGCAATGCCACTCCAGGGCCAACTAGGCCAAGTAATTCAAATGGAGACATAGGAAAACCAATTGAACGCATCGCGTTATCGGCAATTTCTGGGGGAGTACCTTCATCCATTGCATCAGTGATTTCGCCCATGAAACGTGTGAGTAATCGATTAACCACAAAACCTGGAGCATCTTTAGTAATCACCATCGTTTTCTTTAATTCTTTACCAACATTGACCGCTGTTGCCGTAGTTGCATCATCAGTATGTTCTGTACGAGCAACTTCTAATAGTGGCATGATGGCAACTGGGTTAAAGAAGTGAAAGCCAACTACTCGCTCGGGATTTTTAAGTCCTTCGCTCATGGCTTGAACAGAGAGTGATGAAGTGTTAGTAGCCAGAACACATTCAGGTGAGACTATATTTTCTAGATTCTTAAATAGTTCTTGCTTGAGTGAGAGTTCTTCAAAGATTGCTTCAATAACGAAATCACATCCAGCAAAGATGCTTTGATCAGCAGAGCCAGAGACAAGTGCTGATAAACGATCGGCGCTCTCTTTAGACATGCGTCGTTTCTCAACGAGCTTTGCTAACTCTGCACGGACCCAAGCAACTCCTTTATCGGCGCGAGCCTGATCAATATCTGTCATTACAACTGGGCACTTCAGATTTCGAACAAATAAGAGTGCAAGTTGCGAAGCCATTAATCCCGCACCAACTACGCCTACTTTTGTCACCTTGCGACCAAGAGCTGGCTTCGGTGCACCCTCTACTTTTTTGCGTTTCTTTTGAATTAAATTAAATGCGTATAGAGATGCACGCAATGGATCTGCCATGGTCAAATCTGCAAGTGCTTGATCTTCGGCATCAAACCCACTTGAACGTGTGGCAGTTTTAGATTCTGCAATAAGTTTTAGTGCTCGAGTGGGAGCTGCAATTTCAGCTCCACCATATTTTTTCAGAGCAGCTGCCCGTCCAGTAGCAAGGGCACTGTCCCATGCTGGATCATTGCTGAAATCTTTTCGTTCAATTTTTGTAGCGCCACTTAAAACTGATGCTGCAAAGGCTACGGATTTTTCGAGGAAGTCTGCTGGTTCATACACCGCATCAACAACACCTAATGAAAGAGCATCTTTAGCTTTCATCATTGTGTTGTTATTAAGCGCATTGAGCATGATGACCTGAACAGCTTTTTCTGGACCAATTAATTTTGGAAGAAGTGTTGCACCACCCCAACCAGGTACTAGTCCAAGGAAAACTTCTGGTAAACCTGTAAATGCCGTGGAGGAAAGTGTTCTGAAATTGCAATGAAGGCCAACTTCTAATCCGCCTCCGAGTGCTAAACCATTAATAAATGAAAATGTTGGAATATCAATTTCGCCCAAGCGACGAAAGACATCGTGGCCTAATTTTCCAATAGCAAGAGATTGCTCACGTTTGGAAAGAAATGCGAGTGCTGATAGATCTGCGCCAGCTGCAAAAATAAATGGCTTACCAGTAATTGCGATGGCAGCAGGTGCGGTTGCAATAGCTGCTGTTATCGCATCGTTGAGGGCACCAAGAGATTGCGCTCCAAATGTGTTTGGACGCGTATGATCTAATCCATTATCTAAAGTGATGAGAGCCAAAGTCCCTTTAAATCCAAATGGAGCTAAATCCACTGGGCGAAGGAGGGCATGAGTAATAACTTCTTCTGGAGCACCTTCTGGAAGTGTCAGATCTGTAGATGTGCTCATTACTTTGCACCCTTCGTAAAGTGTGGGTTTTCCCAAATAATTGTTCCGCCCATACCTAGGCCGATGCACATTGTTGTTATTCCATATCGAACTTCAGTCCGCTCTTCAAAACCGCGAGCTAAGTTAAGAGCCAAACGCACGCCAGAGGATGCAAGTGGATGGCCAACTGCAATTGCGCCACCAACTGGATTTACTCGAGGATCATCATCTGCAATGCCAAAGTGATCAAGGAAAGCTAGAACTTGAACTGCGAATGCTTCGTTAATTTCAAAGAGACCGATATCGGCAATTGTTAAGCCGGCTTTCTTAAGAGCTTTCTCAGTTGCGGGAACTGGTCCATAACCCATTACTTCTGGTTCTACACCTGCGAAGGCGAAAGTAACTAAGCGAGCTTTAATGGAAAGTCCCTTTTCTTTTGCAAAATCTTCACTAGCTAATAGTGAAACTGTTGCGCCATCATTTAGTCCAGCAGCATTTCCAGCAGTGACTCGGCCAGCAGGTCGAAATGGAGTTTTGAGCGCTGCAAGAGCTTCCATAGTTGTACCCGGACGAGGTGGTTCATCAACTGTTGCAATAGACCAACCAAGTTCCGGGTTTCGTGTGGCAGTTGGAATCAAATCTTTTTGTATTTTTCCTTCTGCATACGCCTTTGCAGTCTTTTCTTGAGAACCTAGTGCGTATCTATCTGCACGTTCTTTAGTTATTGCAGGGAATCGATCGTGTAAACGCTCTGCTGTATTACCCATTGCAAGTGCATCTTGTTCAACAATTTTTTCAGCAAGATAGCGTGGATTTGGATCCATACCTTCGCCCATTGGGTGATTACCCATATGTTCAACGCCACCTGCAATTCCGACGTCATACGCTCCCATTGCAATCGAACCAGCAATAGTTGTCATGGCAGTCAACGCACCAGCGCACCAGCGATCAATTGAATAACCAGGAACTGAATTTGGTAAGCCAGCCAGAAGCGTTGCGCTGCGCCCAATGTTCATTCCTTGATCGCCACTTTGAGTCGCAGCTGCAATTGCTACGTCATCAATATCTGTAGGCGCAATCTTTGGATTACGTTCTAGAAGTCCTCGCATCGCACGAACAATTAAGTCATCAGCGCGTGTGCCGGCATACAAACTGCCAGCTTTGCCAAATGGAGTGCGTACGGCATCTACTAAAACCACTGAACGTGACATTTAAGACTTCTTTCTATGGCTCCTGTATGTGGTGCTCATAGGTTACTCGTCAGTAGCCAAAAGATAAAGAACTACGCTGAAATAAGATCTTTCTTCGACGCTCGAGAGGGCTTTAGATAAAGCCATAGAACGGCTGCAACGTATGCGCCAGCGACAAAGAATTGCAACCATGAAGTCGTTGTATCAAATCCTATGGAACCTGCAAGCACGGTGGCCAGGATTGAATCCTTTGCCATCCAACTTGTGACATCCCAAACAAATGAATCGACTCCTGGAAGCCAGCCCAACTCTTGATATTCATGAATTCCATAGGAGAGAACACCGGCTGCGACAACAACGAGTGCGGTTCCAGTGATCTGGAAAAATTTACTCAAATTGATTTTTACTGAACGGTTATAAATCAAATAACCGAGCGCAACTGCTAAAGCAAGGCCAAGAATTAATCCAATAGTTGCAGATGATGCAGCCCCAACGGTTTTAAAGTTTGTATAAATAAACAAGGCTGTTTCTAAGCCTTCGCGAACAACGGCTACAAAGGCAGTAACGGCAATGGCTAAAGATCCTGCTCCAACGGCTGAATCAACTTTGCCATGAAGTTCATCGCGCAAGCCACGCGCGGCTCGCTTCATCCAAAAAACCATCCATGTAACAAAACCAACTGCTAGGAATGAAGTTGTGCCGGCGAAAAATTCTTCACCTCGTGGGCTTAGCTCTGCTGAGGTGAATGAAAGGAAGCCACCAAGTGCAAGGCTTGCGACAATTGCTGTGCCCACGCCAATCCATAGGGGAGCTAGCAAGTGGTTGCGACCTGTCTTTACAAGGTAGGCAACCAGGATTCCAACGATCAGGGCAGCTTCTAGGCCTTCGCGCAGCGCGATTAAGAATGTACTTAACATGGTAATAATCTAGAACGATGGAGCGATTTACGCAACTCAAACGTTGCGTAAATCAATCTACAACTGGTTCGGAATCTGGAACCTCAGGTACCGGAATTTCCCTAGGTTCGCGCTCAAGTAGGGCCATAGCAATGGAATCTGCCACGATCTCAATCTGCCAGGGCCTCGCACCGAGTCCAGCCATTGCTTGTGCCACCGCACCCGCATCTAAAACTGTTGTACTCGATGCAGGGGGCGCCCAACATATTCGCCGGATTACTTCCGGTGAGATTAAGTTTTCAGTAGGAATGGATAACTCTTCAGCCAGAGTTTGAACTGCAAATCTGGCATGTGTCAGTGGTGCATATTTTTCTGGAAATCTATCTCGCCACAATTTAATTGGAGGCAAGGTATCAGCTCCAGATTTCATTGGCGGCCACTGATCTTCTGAAGTATTAATAGCAGATTCGATGGCAGCAATCCACGTGGACATATTTTCTGACCACCGCGCTCGCATACCTATTGGCCGCAGAGTTTTTTCGACATCTTTTTTTGTAATGGGTTTGTGAATTGCTAACTCAATGATTCCGGCATCATTGAGTAGTTTTCCACTGGATACATCATGTGCTTGTGCAATTTCATTCCGAGCAATCCATAGGTTTTTTATAACTAATAGCTGATCGCGCTTTTTAATCTTATGCATACCAGATGTGCGTCGCCAAGGATCAATTCGTGGGGGAGCAGGGGGTGCCATCAAAATTGATGCGAATTCTTGTTCAGCCCATCTCCACTTCTTTGCTTCACTAAGTAACTCATAAATTTTATTTCGCAGTGGGATTAGTAATTCAACATCTAAAGCCGCGTAATTGAGCCACTCATGTGGCAAGGGGCGAGTAGACCAATCAACTGCAGAGTGCTCTTTCGCAAGAGAAACCCCCATCAGCGATTCAAGAAGCGGTCCCAATCCAACTCGCGGTAATCCTGCTATTCGCCCACCTAGTTCAGTATCAAATAACCTCAAAGGATTTATTCCAACTTCGCGTAAACATGGAAGATCTTGTGTGCTGGCGTGCAAAATTACTTCATCAGTGTTGAGAAGTTCATTGAGTTGAGTAAAGAGCACATGGCCTGGCCCAAAAGGTATCGGATCAATCAGATGTAAACCGCCACCTTCTCTCTTAATTTGAATTAGATAAGCACGGGAGCTGTATTTGTATCCAGATGCGCGTTCAGCATCGACTGCAAATGGCCCACTTCCATCCTTCAAACCTTGCAGTGCTTGAAGAAATTTTTCTTCAGTATCGACAACAGGTGGGACACCTTCGGCTGGCATCAACAAAGGAACAGGTGCGGGTACTTCAGGCGTACTTTCGGTCATTCGTTATCTTCGTTTGGCAGAAGTAATTGCAGAAACACCTTCTGGAACTGGCGGTAATCCTGAAACTTCAGCAATTAATTTGCACCAGCCTTCAATATGATTTATTAAATCACGTGGATCTTCAACGATGGGACTCCATGAAGCACGAATCTCCATTTCTGATTCGTCATGCCGTGGAGATAGTTTTCCAAATGATGCACTCGAAACTCGCGTAACTGTTCCACTGGGGGCATTAAATTTACAGCCAGAATTTGTGATGGATTCAAGGAACCAACTCCATCCAACTTCAGGCAGAAGTGGATCTTCTTGCATCACTGGATCAACATCTGCACGGACAAATGTCACGCACCGAAATTCACCCTCCCAAGTATCTTGTCCGCCCGGTTCGTGCAAAAGTACAAATCGCCCGGAAGCTAATTCGTCTTCAGCTTCGCCCAACAATCCATTACTCACATCGGCTGAAAAAGCAAAGGAATACGCAGCTAGTTTTTGCGGTGCAGGAACTTCTTCAAGAATGATTTCTGGTCGTGGAGTAATTGATCGCAAGTGATCAATTAATTTTTCGAAGGCAAATGAATCCACTGGCTAACTCTAAATCGCGTATTCCCAATTGAGTGGGAGGCAGGGCTGTAGCATTCGTTAATGGGTTCATTGCTCGCACTCTTGTCCAGCGCTCTGTGGGGTACGGCTGATTTCTTTGGCGGTAAGTTAAGTAAAAAGTACTCGCCCTTTCTTGTTTTAGGTATGACTCAAGCAATTGGACTCTTATTTGGAATTACATTGGTGATATTAAGCGGTGAACTATTTGGTTCCAATCCTCCACATGCATTTGGCGAAGAGGGATATTTCTTCGCTGGGGCAATTGCAGGAGTTATGGGTTACATAGGTTTGATTTGTTTGTATGCCGGCTTATCTACAGGTCGCATGGGAGTTGTCTCACCGATTAGCGCACTTAGTGCAGTCATACCTCTGACTGTCGCACTTGTAAATGGTGAAGTACTAACAACAGCGCAAGGAGTTGGCGTCGTCATAGCTATGGTTGGAGCATTTTGTGCGAGTGGTCCCGAGCTATCGCAAGGACTATCTCCGAAGCCAATTTTCTTGGCACTCGGTGCTGCCGCAGGTTTTGGTACAGCAATGACTTTTATGGCAATTGGGTCTGAGTCAAGTGCGTTGATGACAATGGTGATGATGAGGGCAACAACATTTATCGTAACTTTTGCCTTGGTCATTAGATATAGAACAGTTGGAAACTTTGAAAAATCTGAGATTCCAATTCTGGTCTTTATTGGTGTTTCGGACTTCTTAGCAAATCTTTTACTTGGTGTGGCTACTAATTTTGGGTTAGTTTCACTAGTAATGGTTCTAGGTTCAATTTATCCAATTGTTACAGCGCTGCTGGCATTTGTCATTTTAAAAGAGCGTTTACATCGAATTCAGTACGTTGGAATCGTCTTTGCAGTTGCCGGAGTTGCTCTTATTGCAGCTTCTTAAAACATGCTGTGTAAAAAATAGTTCCATCAACGTTCTTCTCCTCCAAAGAATCTGCGCACGCAAGATATTTGGCATAGTCAAAAATATCGGCCCCACCGCTAGCTGCTGTGAGACTGAGTTCGAGCGAATCAATTACATTCTTATCGAGTAAATAAGTGATGAACGAGGCACCGCCTTCAATAAAAATATTTTCGCCAAATTCTTTTGCAGCCCTGATTACCCCTTCGCACGGATCGATATTCCATACATTAGCTGAAGGTAAGTTTGGATGACTTTGCCTCGAGATGACCACCAAGGGAACCGGCGTTACTTGATACCGTTCGTTTCGGGCCGTATTTCCACCAATAACAATGCAATCAACCATTCGTCGGCGTTTAAGAAAATTCTGCCTATCCGCAGCCGATGTCACCTGGGAGGAAGAGCCATCAATTGAAGTGCAACCATCGGTGCCCACAACAATCGTTGCAGTGACGCCCATAAATCATGACTCCTTCTATGCACGTGCGCTGATGATGTCAGTGCCAATCTCTATCGTATGGCTCATGATCATTGATTGCGATAAATGTGTAAAGAAAGATATCGAATGTGCTAATTGCGTAGTGTCCTTTTTCATAGGCGTGCCTGAAAAATCGGATATTTCTGTGCAGGTGCACAACGCAATAACTCTGTTGGCTTCACGCGAGATTACAAAAGGGCTCAAGTTTGAACCCGGAGATTTTGGACACCAAACGGGATAGCACCCCGAAAAATCCAACTTTCTTGCTGGTTTCTCAGGCTCATTTGGGTGTTTGAGGTTGAGGCGCGCACTTATGACAGGTTAACCTCATAACCATGCGTCTCATTGGCTATCGAACGGGGATCGGCGTTGCTCTTGCCAGCGCATTGATTTCATCATTCTTGGTGGCTCCCCAGGCACATGCCGCCCCCACACTTGCAGAAGTGCAAGCAAAGGTTCGCCAACTAGAAGAAGAGGCAACAACAGCTGCCGAAGGCGCGCAAGAAGCAAAGGTGAAGCTAGCTGCACTGACAAAGACCCTCACAGGAATCAAACAAAAAGCTGCTGTGCAGGGTCAAAATGTTTCCGAACTCTCAAAATCACTTGGTGCAATTGCAATTGACCAATACAAAAATGGTGGATTAAGCCAGAGTATGGAACTTCTATTTTCAGCCGATCCAACACTATATTTATCAGCTGCTGGTTCTCTTGACGCACTTACGCGGCGAAAATCAATTCAACTAAACAAGTTTCAAGCCGCAGAACAAAGATTGAACGCAACGACGTTAACCGTGGCAGATAAAGTTGCACTTATTGCAGCGACTCAAAAGAAATATCAAGCACAAGCCCGTCTGGCTCAATCTAAATTAGCTGAAGCTGAAAAGCTATTATCAAAATTAAAGAAAGAAGATAGAGATCGATTGGCTCGTCTGGCATTAGAACAAGAAAATGCAGACCAAGCTTCATCTCTCGAAGCCGCCAAGAGTGCCCGAGGAATCTCAGGTCGAGCCGGCGTGGCACTAAAGTACGCCTTGAAACAAATTGGCGATAGGTATGTTTTTGGTGCCGACGGATTAACCACATGGGATTGCTCTGGTTTAACAATGCGCGCATTTCAAGCTTCGGGGGTTTCCTTGCCCCATTCCTCAGCAGCACAGTTTCGCTACGGGAAACTGATATCTCGTTCAAATCTGAAGCCAGGAGATTTAGTGTTTTTCGGTTCACCTATTTCACACGTTGGAATTTATTTAGGGGGCGGGAAAATGGTTCACGCGCCACGCTCAGGCTCGCGCGTGAAGGTTGCAACGATGGATATGGGAGCTAAGAAATTTAGAGGTGGTAGACGTTTATAAGAAAATTCTTTTTGTAACAAATGATTTTGGGCCGCGCACTGGTGGTATCGAAACCTTTGTTATTGGCTTGATAGAGAGAATGAAAGGTCACGAAGTAATCGTTTTTACATCCGCCCAAGGTGATACAGAGGAGTACGACCAAAAGTGGTTCGATCATTTTGGCGTAAGAGTAATTCGTGATCGAAGTAAGATTTTATTGCCTTCTTGGCGCGTAACTAAAAAGGCGAAAGAAATAGTTAAGTTACAAAGTACTGATGTGCTAATTTTCGGAGCTGCCGCACCGCTGGCATTAATGGCTTCGACTCTTCGCAAGTCAGGTGTAAAGAAAATTATTGCCCTTACACATGGACATGAAGTGTGGTGGTCTAAAGTCTTTCCATTTAGCATTGCTATGCAACGAATTGGAAATTCAGTAGATCATCTGACCTACCTCGGCGAATTCACTCGAAAAGCAATTTCAGGTGCAATTAGCCAAAAAAGTACCAGCGCGATGGTCAGAATCGCACCAGGAATAGATACATCACATTTTATTCCGCAACCAGATGCTATTCAAAAACGCGTCACTCTTGGCTTAGAGGATAAAAAAATTATCATCAGCGTTGGTCGACTTGTTCATCGAAAAGGTCAGGATAAATTAATCGAAGCGATGCCCATTATTTTAAGGAGAATTCCAAACGCCCATCTATTAATAGTTGGTGAAGGTCCTTACAGGCCGAACTTAGAAAAATTGGTAAAGAATTTATCGCTCAGTGAACATATAACTTTTGTTGGGCGGATTATGTATGAGAAGTTACCTAGTTTCCTCTCGGCAGCAGATATCTTTGCAATGCCTTCCCGTTCTCGTTTTTTTGGGTTAGAAGTTGAGGGCCTTGGAATTGTTTACTTAGAAGCAAGCGCTTGCGGGATACCTGTAGTCGCAGGAAATTCCGGAGGCGCACCCGATGCTGTGCTTGAGGGCGTTACAGGAATGTGTGTCGATGGTACTGATGTTGACCAAGTTGCTCAGGCAATAATTGATATATGTGCTGATGCAAAACGAGCATCAAACATGGGATCTGCAGGTCGTAATTGGATAGTTGATCAATGGAGATGGGAAATCTGGTCTTCAGAATTTAACGCACTTTTAGTTGATTAGTAGACCATTTTTTCTTGCCACGATTATTGCTTGAATTCTATTTTTGGATTCAAGTTTTCGATAGATAGATGCCAAATGGGTTTTAACGGTTGCCTGAGTAATGAAGAGCTCTAACCCAATATCTCCAGCACTTAGTCCATCGGCTAATTTTTGGAGAACCTGCTTTTCACGTTGAGTGAGGGCATTTATTTCATGATCCTTTGTTATGACACCAGAAATACCTTGGGCGCTAAAGGACAATGGAGAAACAGAAGAATGTTCAACTGCAGAAACTAATTCGGCTAGAGGCGCGTTCTTTTCAACGTATGAACTGGCTCCGGATTTCATAACAGTTAGTAGATACTCTTTCGCACTATTTAAAGTTAGAACAACGATTCCAATGCGCTGTGAGATTGAGCGTGCCCATACAACAATTTCTAGTCCATTTCCATCAGGAAGAGATAGATCTACAACTATCACCTGCGGATTAGTATGTGCGATCTGCGCACGAGCTTCTGCAATACTGCTCGCTTCGCCTACGCAAATATGACCTGCGCGCATGAGCGCACCCTTCACGCCAGCCCTTACACTTTCGTGGTCGTCAATTATTAAAACTGTAAGCGGTTGCTTCATGAAGGAATGTCGATCAAATATTTAATTCCCAGTTTTGTGCTTGACATAGTGAGCGTACTTTCGATTGAGGAACATCGTTCTTGAATTCCACGAATTCCAAAGCCCATTGGAGTAGATTGACTCATTCCTTTTCCATTATCGCGATAGGTGTACTGACTGCCATTCTCGCTTTTCAAGATACTTATCTCAATAACGCTAGCCCCAGAGTGCTTAAGTGAGTTGCGAAGTAATTCGCGGGAAATTGCCAATAATTCTCCTTCGATGTGGGCAGACAAGACACAATCTTCACGCGCAATCTTTAACTCAACATTAGATTTCAGATCAAACAGGAGAGATCGTAAAGATTCTTCAAACGAGAATGATTCCTGCGTCCGCAAGTTAAAGATTTCCATTCGCACACTTTCAATCAAGGTCGAAACTTTGAATAGAATGTTTCGTAGTTCTATGCGCGTAGCAGATGGAGTATCGGGAGCAGCAAGGAGCAGATCTAATGAATATGAAAGTCCCACTAGATTTTGTGCTATTCCGTCATGTAACTCTTGAGCGATTTTGATCCGCTCGTTTTGTGTCACCTAATCTGCAAAGAGGGCAGCAATATCTGCTGCGAATTCTTTTCCAATCACGTGGCGCTTCAATGAGAGTTTCGCGGTGAGATGACCGCCAGCGATAGTGAAATCAGTTGGCAGAATTCTAAACTTACGAATCGATTCCGCACGGCTGACTGCCTTATTAGCTTCATCAACGGCTGTTTGAATTACGGCTACCAGATCAGGATCTGTTGTTAGATCAACAAGTGAGGCACCCTCTTTTTTGTGTGCCACGACCCAAGTTTTTAGCGCATCTTGGTCGATAGTAATCAGGGATGCAATAAATGGTTGATTATCGCCAACCACCATGCACTGGCTTATCAATGGATGAGCCCGCAATCTATCTTCAAGAACAGCCGGCGCGACATTCTTTCCACCCGCTGTAACAATCAGTTCTTTCTTACGCCCAACGATAAATAGATATCCGTCATCATCTAGTTTTCCTAAATCACCGGAATGAAACCATCGATCGCCAGAGAATACTTCTGCATTTGCAGCATCATTTTTCCAATAACCCTGCATAACGATTGGTCCCTTGATGAGAACTTCGCCATCTTCGGCAATTTTTATTGTTGTGCCAGGAATTGGGCGACCAACTGAACCAACTCGAATCTCATTAGTTAGGTTAAGGGTTGCTCCGGCTGTTGTTTCGGTAAGTCCATATCCTTCAAGAATTGTGATGCCAGCACCACGATAGAAGTGACCAAGTCGCTCACCCAGTGGAGCACCCCCTGAGATTGCAGCTTCTACGCGTCCACCTAATCCAGTTCGAATCTTTGAATAAACAAGTTTGTCAAAGAGTCCATGCTTGAACTTAAGCGCAGGTGAAATCTTTCCACTCTCAACTCCTCGGCTGTAGGCGATAGCAACTTCAGCAGCTTTTCTAAATATTTTTCCCTTGCCAGCGGCTTCAGCTTTTGCTTCTGCACCGTTATAAACCTTTTCAAAAATACGTGGAACAGCAAGTACAAACGTTGGTTTAAAGGAAGCAAGATCTATTGGTAAGCGCCCAACGGGATCGCTGCAATGTGCCAAGTGTAAACCTGCGGCAACGGAACCAATTTGAACCATGCGTCCAAAAACATGCGCAACTGGCAAGAACAAAAGTGTTGAGCCACCAGGCTTAAGGAACAAGTCACTTGCGCCCTGAACTACATTTCCGCACTCAGCTAAGAAGTTTGCGTGTGTAATCTGAACACCTTTGGGTTTACCCGTTGTTCCTGAGGTGTAAATGAGTGTTGCCAAAGTTTCTGGCAAAAGTGCTTTTCTGCGCTTTTCAATCTCTTCATCACTGACAGCTGCTCCATCGTATGCAAGTGTTGCCAGAACATTTTCAGTCATCGTCCACATACGTGTGGTGTGTGATGGTTGAACAGTTTTAACGAGATCTCGCAACGCTGGCGTTTCCACGATAATTGCAACCGCACCTGAATCGTTGAGAATCCAATCAATTTGTTCTGCCGATGATGTGTCATAAATAGGAACAACACAACCGCCGGCATACCAAATTGCAAAATCTAAAATAGTCCATTCATAACGAGTACGAGCCATGATTGCGACTCGATCGCCAATATTTATGCCAGCCGCAACGAGACCTTTTGCTGCTGAACGTACTTCAGACTCAAACTCTTTTGCAGTAACACTCTGCCAGCCATCACCGAGTGCACGTGAAAGCATGACGCGTTCAGGTTCGAACCACGCACGTTCTGATACAAGGTTTGTAAGGTTTCCTGCGCTAGCAATTGGGACAAGGGCCGGGACTGAGATCTCATTCATGTGGCTAACGCTAGCGTGACCGAGTTATTTTGCGAAAGAGGTCTTACTTAAGGGTAACCTTGGCCCATGAGCGACCTAAGCACTTCAACCATATCCATTGACGCACCAGTTGACGCCGTCCGAGCCATTCTCTTTGATTTGGCGGGTTACCCAAGCTGGTCAACTGCCATCAAGAGCGCCGAAGTTAAGGCAACCGATGATCAAGGTCGCGCAACGAGTGTCAAAGTATCGATCGACGCTGGGATGATGAAAGATCGCGTTCTTCTTAATTATGACTGGAGCGGTGCACCAGACAAACTTGAGTTTTCACTCGAGGACGCAGACTTATTGACCGCCATGAATGGTTCGTACATAACCAAGGCAATTGATGCAGATACAACATCTGTGACATATGAGCTCGGTGTTGAAGTTTCTCTGCCAATTCCTGCAATGATGCGAACTAAGGCGGAAAAAGCCACTATTGACCAGGCGCTGGCGCAACTTAAAGCACACGCTGAAAACTAGTTTTCCTCAAACCATTTATGTCACTCACAATTGGAATTGACGTCGGTGGTACAAAACTATTAGGTGGCGTTGTCGATGAAAATGGCAATGTTCTTTCTCATGCACGAAGTGAAACACCGCGTGAAGGTGGTCGCAAACTACTTCAAAATATTGCAGACCTCGCTAAAGAGTTAATTGCTGATTACGAAATTCAAGCTGTCGGACTCTCGGCGGCAGGCTTCGTTTCATCTGATAGAAAAACGATGCTAGCCGCACCAAACATTGCCGACTGGAATGGCGTCAATCTCGATAAGGAATTAAATGAATTAATTGGCTTGCCAGTTGTTATTGAAAATGATGCAAATGCTGCTGCGTGGGGAGAAGCTAAATTCGGAGCAGGCAAGAATCAAGATCACGTAATGCTTCTGACAATCGGAACGGGCATTGGTGGGGGATTAGTTGTTGATGGAGAACTCTTCCGTGGAGCATTTGGTGTTGCTGCTGAATTTGGTCACCTACGTGTTGTTCCAGAAGGACATTTGTGTGGTTGCGGTGCACGTGGTTGCTTTGAGCAGTACGCATCAGGCAACGCATTATTGCGCCATGCACGTGAAGCGATTGCAGCTAGTCCGGAACTTGCACGAAATCTTTTGTCACGTGGAGACGGAACCGTTAATGGACTAACTGGCAATGCAATCACTGATGCTGCGCGAGAAGGAGACCCTGTAGCACTCGCGGCGTTTAAGACAACGGCGCAGTGGCTAGGCGCAGGGATTGCAACTCTCAGCGTTATTCTTGATCCTAGATTTGTAATCATCGGTGGAGGGGTAATTGATGCCGGAGATATATTGCTCAAACCAACTCGTGAAGCAGTTGCGCGTTATATGCCTTTTGCAGGAAAACATCCTTATCCAGAAATTATTCCTGCTGCTCTTGGAAATAAAGCCGGCCTAATTGGTGTGTCCGACTTAGCTAGACGTTAATTTCTTCACTAATTAAAGCTCCACTCCATCTTCTCTATTATTTTCATGTCGCAGCCAGCGCCTAATTGCGATGCGTGCGCTTGCAATGAAGTTCTTTAAACCCGGCCACGTGGGATTCGGCTCTACAAAATGATTGTCATCGAACTTCCCTGCCTTTTCTAAATCATCTAAATATGTATTAGGTGTTGATTGATCCAGTGATAAACCCGCAACCATTGATTCGAACTCGGAGTTAATGAGATCCATCTCATCATCGTTTGGTTCCTTCGGTACTTGGGTATCGCTCACGCTCAAATAGTGGCACAGGGGCAGGTATCCACTAAATTAGGAACACCAGATTCGATTGGAAATCTTTAGACAGGAGGAGTGAAGGTGAATGTAAATAATCTTCCATACGGCATGCTCCGTGCCTTCCTGACTCCATTTCTGATGTTGGCTTTTCGCCCCAATGTAAAAGGCTTGAGAAATGTTCCATCCAGCGGTCCTGTAATCATCGCAAGCAATCATTTATCTTTTAGCGATTCAATTTTTATGCCACTTGTCGTTCCGCGCAAAGTTACATTTCTTGCTAAATCTGAATATTTCACATCGCCAGGTCCAAAAGGTTTGCTCAAGAAGTTAACTTTTATTGCCCTAGGCCAAGTACCCGTGGACCGATCCGGAGGTCGGCGAAGTGAGGCAGCGCTCATAACTGGTTTACAGGTTTTGGCAGAAGGGCAGTGCTTAGGAATTTATCCCGAAGGAACACGTTCTCCTGACGGACGTTTATATAAGGGGCGAAGCGGAATTGCGCGATTAGCAATTGAGTCAGGAGCTCCCATAATTCCGGTTGCAATGTTTAATACCGAGAAAATTCAACCAACTGGCAAAGTTATTCCAAAAATTATGAGAGTTAAAATGATTTTTGGAGAGCCAATGTTTTTTGAAGGTGACTCTTCTGATTTGTTGCATCTGCGAGATGTAACGGATCAAATTATGAAAAAGATTCAAGAACTCTCAGGCCAAGAATATGTAGATATTTATGCAACTCGCAAAAAAGATGAACTTAAAGACGAACCTGAGTATTAATTCTGAATTTCTGCTCGCTGCACTAAATAATTACAGGTCGGACACTTAGCTCCGGCGTCAGGAAAATCTCCCTCCAATACATTTATCAGATCTTCAATCAAAGCCATGAACTGTGCTTCATTTCGCTCAACCGGTAGATAATGCTGCGCAGCGAAAAAACCCTGTTTTTCTTTGATATCAAATGCTGCATTCGGATTCCAGACAAGCAAACCCATTGTGGCCACTTTCACTGCACTTCCTTCAAGAGGATTCTCAAGAGAGTGTGCGTACGCTTCTAATTGCGGCGCATAGAATTCGCCATTGTCGCGAGAACTATCTGAAACTTTACAATCAATCAGGGCCACGGTTCCGTCTTCATTGCTTGCAACTAAGTCATATTTGCCGCGAATGTGCCATCTCGTTTCAAAACCATTTAATTTAATTGGGTTGCTCTTTACCCATCCGCCCCATTGTGTAACTCTTCCTGGGCGAAGCGTTGGGTGTAAATCTTGCATAGACGCCCCGCGAAAGTGCTTCTCTTGAAGATCGGCCAACGTGCCAACTAATGGGAAGGCACCTGGCATGGTTACCTTGAACCAGTACTTAATCCAAAGACATCGTTTGCATGTTGATAATCCAAATGTGAGATCTGATGGAGAGATAAATTCTGAAGCGGGAGTTGCTGGTTTATTCATGAAATAATCCTCTCGCTAAGCACTGACAATTGCTGAGATCAAGACCGATATTCCAAGAATAATCATCACCGTTCCACCTGTTGCGCGTAGTTTTTCTAATCTTTTTGGGTCAGTTGCCAACCATTGACGCGCGGTGCCAGCTAATAACCCCCACGATCCATCAGAGATAAATGCCAAAATTGAAAAAATCGCACCGAGAAATATGAGCTGTAGTGCAACGTTTCCTTTTTCTCGATCAACGAATTGCGGCAAAATTGCGGCATAAAAAACTAATCCCTTTGGGTTTAGTGCTCCAACCCAAAAACCATCGCGCATAGAACGCGCAATTCCTGGAGCGATATCTCCTTGGTTGCGCATATCTTCGGCGTGTACTCGACGATGTCTAATTGCATCCACGCCTAAGAACATGAGATACAAGCCTCCACCCCATTGGATTGCAGCGTAGGCAAGATCTGATTTCTGAAGGATTGGTCCTAAACCGATTGCCACGAGGGTAGATAAAGCAAATGCGCCTGTGACATTACCGGCGACGGTAAATACCGCAGTCTTTCTGCCCCATGCAATCGCACGAGCAATAACAAATAACACACTTGGCCCTGGCGCCAAGATGATTACCATCGCGGCCACGATGTATTCAGGTAGCCGCGATGGAATCACCATAGTTGTATCTTACTTATTTTCGTAAATTGGCAAGCGCATTTAGTACACGGTGACCAACAACTGCAACCAAGGTTGCGTTAATGATTCCGCTAAATGTGTAGTCGCCAGATGTCCATGACATATCTGAAATGCCGATGATAAGAGCAGATGCCGCAATTAAGAGATTAATTGAGTTAGAAAAATCAACTCGACTATCAATCCAGATACGCGCACCAAGAACACCGATCATTCCAAAGAGTGCCACTCCAACGCCACCGAGTGCTCCAACTGGAGTTGCACTTAATACTGCTCCGAATTTTGGAGACAGAGAAAGTACAATCGCGCCTACGCCTGCAATCCAATAAGCAGCGGTTGAATAAACACGAGTAGCAGCCATAACGCCAATGTTTTCAGCATACGTAGTTGTACCTGAACCACCACCTGCACCAGCAAGAGTTGTCGCTAGTCCATCTGCCATAAGAGCTGTTCCCATTTGATCATCAAGGTTTTTACCTGTCATTGCAGATACGGCCTTAACGTGTCCAACGTTTTCAGCAATCAATACCAAGACAACTGGCAAGAAGAGAACGATGGCTTTTGAATCAAATGTCGGTGAAGTAAATGATGGCATTGCAACCCATGAAGCTGAGCTAATTGCATCTGTCTTCACATCGCCCATGATGAGTGCAACGACGTAACCGATGACCAAACCAGCGAAGATGCTGATGCGATTTAAGAATCCGCGTGAGAGCGCCGAGACAACTCCAATTGATGCAAGAGTAATGATTCCAATCATTGGTCCGGCTACGAAGTTATTTTTTGCAGCCCCTGCCAAGTTAAGGCCGATAACCATAACAATTGTTCCTGTAACAACAGGAGGCAAGAGCCAGTTAATCCAACCGATACCTGCTTGGCGAACGATCAGACCAACGGCTGCAAGAATTAAACCTGTAACGACTACGCCGCCGAGTGCCGCGCTCATGCCACCACCAGTTTTTGCAGCAGCAATTGGAGCTAAGAATGCAAAGGATGAACCTAGATAGCTAGGAACTTTGTTCTGAGTAAGTGCCAGGAATAGAAGTGTTCCAATTCCAGAGAAGAAAAGCGTCGTGGTAGGTGGAAAGCCAGTAATGATAGGCACGAGGAAAGTTGCACCGAACATTGCAGCAATGTGCTGCACGCCAACGCCGATTGTGCGTGGCCAAGTAAGGCGCTCATCTGTGGATACGACATCTCCATGAGCGACGTTCTTTCCGTTGCCATGAAGTTTCCATGAGAGCAGGGACATGAGAGTTCCTTTCCGTAATAGGCGGGATAAACGCCTTGAGAGGCGGGGAAGGCTGTGGGTAAGAGTAGGTCCGGCCCGATGACTACTTCGCGGTACGCCACGCCTTATCTGATGGGGTGGAGCGAGGCGAGTTGCCTGTTACGCCTCTATCGGGTTAACTAGCGCTTCGTTATATCGAATCGATATAAGTACCGATAGTTCAAGCTAGATGAGCAGGGGAGAAGTCAGATGCGCTCGCGTAGTGAATCACTCGAATTCGCTCTCCTTGGGCTCCTCTCACAGAGTCCGCTTCACGGTTATGAACTTCGAAAAAGAATGAGTGCCATATTCGGCCCATTTCGCGCACTCTCATTTTCAGTTCTCTATCCGCAATTGCGCAAAATGATGGAAGCCGGCTTAATCGATGCATCCGTGGCCGATACGTCTCGGCGCTCGCGAATTGTCTATGTGATTACAGCAAAAGGAACGACACGTTTTGAAACTCTGGCAGAAACTGTAAGTCCAGATACATGGGAAGACGAAGGTTTTGAAATTCGCTTCGCATTCTTCGGTCCAACATCGACTAAGAATCGCGTACGAATTTTGGAAGGCCGACACCGTCGGTTGAAGGAGAAAGCAGAGATTCTGCGTGGAGAACTTGAAAAATCTCCTGTGGGAATCGATAAATATCTTGAAGAGTGGCGTCGTCATTCTTTGGAGTCAGCACAGCGAGAAATCGACTGGCTGGAAGACATGATCAAAACCGAG
>WLRX01000019.1 GCA_009706135.1 Actinomycetota bacterium | reverse complement strand
GCAAAAGCGATTAAAGAAAATCCTGCAGCAGTGACGGCTCCGAATATTCTTCCAGAAACTCCTGATACCCAGAGCAAGCCAGCTAATATTGCCGCGAAAACTGCCGCTGTTCCTAAATCTCTTCCGATCATGATCAAGCCAATAGTTAAAACAAATCCCGGAGCAATCAATGCAAGAACATTGGTTCTATGGCGCCCAGCATGTTCGCGGGTGGCCAACATTTGAGCGGCCCAAATGATCATTAAAACTTTCACAATTTCACTTGGTTGGATATCGATAAAACCGAGACTTATCCAATTACGATTACCGTTTACTTCTTTTCCTATTCCAGGAATTGCCACAATAATCAAAACGATTCCCGAGATTAGAAACCCAAAACGCGCTAATTTCTTCCACAAATCTAGTTTTTGACGAGATGCAATAAATCCAAGTGGTATTGCTATGGCAAGAAAAAATAACTGACGTCCGATGATTGAAAAAGTATTTCCTTTATTTTCAAGGGAGTAAATTGAAGAAGCAGAAAAAACCATGATTGCCCCAAGGATGCTCAATGCAAGGGTTGACCAGATCAACATTTTGTAAGCACTCGCAGGTTTTGCCAAGAATTTTTGCGTGGTTTCACTCACTTGAAATCACCTTCTTCACCGCTTGTGCAAAACGATCACCACGATCTGCATAGTTCGTAAATTGATCCATCGATGCACATGCTGGCGCTAGCAGAACAGTGTCCCCCTCAACAGCAAATTCACGCGCAGCCGCAACTACGTCTTCCATCAAAGAATTTTCTGCAGACCCAATTTGGTATCCAGCAGGAGTGTTAATTTCCAGAATAGCTACATGTGGAGCATTTTCCCGAAGCGCCTTTGCAATAAGTGATTTGTCTTCACCGATAAGTACGGCAGCTTTGATGCGTTTGCTGCAACGATTAACTAACTCATCCATGCGCGCGCCCTTGGCAAGGCCACCAGCTATCCAAACAACAGATAGCGCCGACATGATCGACGCACTTGCTGCATGAGGATTCGTTGCTTTGGAATCATCAATCCAAGTAATACCGCCAGAACTCAAAATTTCTTCAATGCGATGACGCCCGGGAGTAAAAGCAGCAAGAGCGCTTCGAATACTTTCGTGATTGACTCCCGCTGCTCTCGCTAATCCTGCGGCAGCGAGTGCATTAGACACATTATGCGGAACAGTGGGTTTGATTTCTGTAAGTTCACATATCATCGCTGCCTCTTGTGGGTCTGCCACAAATGCGCGATCGACGAGAATTTCTTCTACAACCCCTATTTCACCTGGACCTGGTGTATCTAAAGTGAAGAAAACTTTTCGACCCTTCCAATGAACGGAGCGCTTTACAACTTCTGAATCATCAGCATTAAGAATTCCGGTAGAGCTTGAATCTAGAAGAGAAATTTTAGTACGTGCATACTCTTCGTAATCTCCATGCCAATCAGTGTGATCATCTGCAATATTTAGTATTGCGCTGGCAGTAAATTGAGCGCTCTTCATCCAATGAATTTGAAATGATGAAAGCTCAAGAACTAGAACATCGTATTTTTCTCGGCTCTCGACGGCGTCGATCACAGTATCGCCAACATTTCCACAAGCCATCGCATGTAGTCCACCTGCACGCATCGCAGCAGCAGCCATTTCAACGGTGGTGGTTTTGCCATTTGTGCCGGTCAGTGCGAACCAACGTTGATGCGGTGCCTCTTCTTGTTTAATCATCCAAGCCAGATCTACTTCATTAGTAATTGCGACGCCAGCTTCTTCTAATTTGCGAAGTAATGGGTGGCTCGGTTTCCATCCGGGTGAAACTAATGCAGTGTCCCACTCGCTTACATCCACTTCATTGGTGAGCAAAGTTTTAAAGCTACTGCCTTCATTTTTTTTGTCATCGGCGATTGCAATGTGTGCACCTCTTCGCACTAAAGAATTTGCGAGTGCAGTTCCTGTGACGCCACCACCCAAGATGAGAATTCGAACCTTCGAAAAATTAATTGGCATCGCAAACTTCTTAAACGCTTACCCATTGTGCATAAAAAAGACCCAATCCAAGGGCGACACTTAAACCAGCAATAATCCAAAAGCGAATAACAATTGTTACTTCTCCCCAACCAATTAATTCAAAGTGATGTTGCAGTGGAGCCATTTTGAATACACGCTTACCGCCGGAAATCTTGAAATAAAGTGTTTGAATAATTACTGACATAGTAATAATCACGAACAATCCACCTAATGGAATAAGAAGTAACTCAACACGCAAAGTAGCTGCAAGCCCAGCAAGTGCCCCACCCAGTGCGAGAGAGCCAGTGTCGCCCATGAAAATTCGTGCAGGTGAGGCATTCCACCATAAAAATCCTGTGCAAGAACCAGCGAATGCTGCAGAAAGTACTGCCAAATCCAAAGGATCGCGAACATTAAAACAATTTGCAGACGTTGCAATTATGCAACTTTGTCCAAATTCCCAAACTCCGATTAGAACGAATGCCAAGAAGGTCATAACAGATGCACCACTAGCTAGACCATCTAATCCATCTGTGAGATTTACTCCATTGCTGGTAGAGACGACCATGAGTGCGATAAAAATAATGACAAGAATTGGCCCTAGTACAAAAGTAGTTTCACGTACTGTTGATAAATTCTGGGAAATTGGGGTCAAGCCCTGTAAATCAGCGAATTGAATTCCAAGGTAGCCAAACAGGGATGCGATAAAAGCTTGGGTTATTAGTTTTTGCTTGCCAGAGAGCCCAAGAGATTGATTGCGTGAAATTTTTAGATAGTCATCTAAGAATCCAATTAATCCAAGGCAAATTACAAGTCCGATTACAAGTAATGCTGAAACCGTTGGAGGGCGTCCAGAGAATAAATGTGCAATTGCGTATGCAAGTACAGCTGCGACGATTATTACGATTCCGCCCATGGTTGGGGTGCCACGTTTCGTGTGGTGAGAACTTGGTCCATCATCTCTGATGACTTGTCCGAAACCTCGCTTTGCTAAAGTGCGAATGAGAAGTGGAGTACCAAAGAGTGAAAACAATAATGCGAAGGCACCTGCAATAAGAATTACTTTCACTTCTTATCCCCTCTACGCAATTCTTTCCATGAATCTTCAATTCCTTGGCTGAGCATTTCAAAATGTTCATATCGTGAAGCCTTCACAAGTACCGCGTCTCCAGGTTCACAATGTGACACGAGTGAAAGTGCTTGCGTGAAGTCTTCGCAGTAATGAAGCGTAGTAGCACTCTCTGCCGGAATACCTTTAGCAAATGCTCGTGTTCCTATACTCACAAGGTGGTCGATTCCAAGTTCGTGCGCATGTGCTGCGACGGATGCATGAAGCGCGTCGCTTTGAGAACCAAGTTCATGCATCTGCCCAAGAAAGGCCCATGACGACCCACCACTTTCTTGCGTAAATAAAATTAAAGAATCAAGTGCTGCATTCATCGATTCTGGATTTGCATTATAAGAATCATTAATAATCAATAAATCTTCAACATCATTAATTTGCATCCGCCATTTGCTCGCTGTGTCAGCTGTAGATAATCCACTAGCGATTACCTCAATTGGAATTTTAAGTGCCGTACAAACTGCTGCCGCTGCAAGGGCATTTGAAATTTGGTGGGCACCAATTAAGCGCATGCCAACAGCGTCGCGACCAGATGGCGTAACAAGATCAAAATGGGGGCGTGCTTCCCGCATTTCAATATCGGCTGCACGAACATCATCATTGGAATCCTCACCAAAGTAAATAACTTTTCCAGCGTGGTGCGATTTCATGGCTTTCGTATATGGATCGTAGGTTCCAAGTACAGCCACCGCTTCTGGTCCTAATGATTGAATTAATTCGGCTTTTGTTTCTGCAATTTTTTCAACACTGCCGAATTCACCCAAATGGGCTGTTCCCACACGCAGAACAACACCAACATTTGGTTTTGCCATTTCGCATAACGCTGCAATATCGCCTTGGTGGCGAGCACCCATTTCTAAGATGCAGTATTTTGTCTGAGTATCACATTCAAGCAGTGTGATCGGTGCGCCTAATTCATTATTAAAAGAAGCTTTAGTCCAGATGCACTTTGCACGACTAGAAAGTATTGAAGCCAACAAATCTTTTGTAGTTGTTTTGCCACTTGAGCCCGTGATTGCAATTACTGTGAGTTCTGGTAATTGTTTGCGAACATAACTAGCTAAATCTCGCACCGCGGTAAGCACATCGGAAACAACCACACCATTTCCCTGCACCTCTCGCGTTGTCATGCAACCTGCAGCACCACGTGATTGTGCGTCTTGGGTGAAATTGTGACCATCTGATGTTTCGCCGACGAGAGCTAAAAATATGGATCCCTCCGTTGCTTCTCGTGAATCAAAAACTGGAGCAGCTGTAATTATTTTTGACGAATCGCCAAATGTTTGCCCGTCAACAATTTTCGCTATTTGTTCTAGGGTAAGTGCAATCATTTTTTAGCCTCAATTGCGTGTGCCAAAACTAACCGATCATCAAATGGGTGTATCACTCCTGCAATTTCTTGACCACGTTCATGACCTTTGCCTAACACAATCACAACATCTCCAGGTTGGGCAAGATCCACAGCTAATTTAATTGCATCACTTCGATCTTGCACAATGGCGCTTGGTTCTACAATTTTTAATCCGTGTGTCATCTGCTCAAGTATTATTTTTGGATTTTCTGAGCGAGGATTATCGCTAGTAAAGATTGCAATGTCGCTGCGCAGAGAAAGTTCTTGACCCATGATGCTGCGCTTGGAACTATCTCTATCACCGCCACAACCTAAGACGCCGATAACTTTCTTATCCGTCATTTCGCGTGCAGCGGTCAAGACACGTGCAACGGCATCTGGGCTGTGGGCATAATCAACAAGGGCTGTGAAGTTTTGACCCAAGTTCACTGGTTCTAGGCGACCAACAGCACCAACTAAGTGTGGAATCAATGTTGCAATATCTATTGGGTCGATTCCCGAATCAACGCACATTGCAACAGCCATGAGTAAATTGTCGAAATTAAAGCCTCCACGAAGTGTTGTGCGACTATCGATCAAAACTCCGCCTGCACCTCGAATTGAAATATCACTGTACTGAATTCCTTCTTCAATCCGTGTGTAGTGCCACGTTGCGTTCTCGTTCAATCGCGAGAGGGTTTGCACCGGCAACTCCGTATTCGCGGCCAAAATTTGACCATATGAATCATCAATATTGATAAATGCATGATCTGCGTATTCAAAGGTGAATAACTTTGATTTGGCTGCGAAGTATTCGTCCATGCTTACATGAAAATCTAAATGATCTTGTGAGAGATTGGTAAATCCAACTGCGGCAAAATAGCTTCCACGAATACGTTCTAAAGACAATGCATGACTTGAAACCTCCATAACCAAATTTCGGCAGTGACGCTCTCGCATGGTGGCGACTAATGCTTGTAATTCTGCGGATTCAGGAGTTGTGCGAGTGCTTGATAAAACTTCGCTTCCGATGCGAGTTTCAACTGTTCCTATTAGTCCACTTTCTTGTCCAGCCCTTTGAAAAATTTGATGACACAATGTGGTTACAGTTGTTTTTCCGTTGGTGCCTGTAATTCCAATGCTAAATAGATCGCGCATAGGTTCGCCGTAAAACCATGAAGAGATAATGCCGGCGCTTCTACGGGGATTGACGGCGATAACAACAGGTATTCCTTCGATTAACTTTGCCCCTTGTGCATCGGTTAACACTGCTACGGCGCCAGATTCAATTGCAGATTTTACAAAAGTTGCGCCGTGGACTTTGGCTCCGGCGAAGGCACAGAATAGATCTCCTGGTTCAACATCATTGCTAGAAGTTGCAATTCCAGTAACTTTAATTTTTTCTAATTCAGTATCTGAGAGCTCTGAACTGGCGTTAATAATTAAAGCTATTGATGAAAGTGTCCTCTGATTCTGTGTTAATGGTCGAATCATTGTCCTGATGCTTTCGAAACAAATTTGGAACTCTTTTTGAGAGCGGCTTGTGACAACGCTACGGGTTTAATCACTGTATTCGTTGGAGAGATGTGTCGGGATTGCAAAACAAACGACATTACGTCTTTAAATACCGGTCCGCCTAAAGTTCCTCCCCAGTGCATTCCTTGTGGGTTTTGAATAGTGACGCTGATTACGTATGCAGGTTTATCTGCTGGCGCAAAACCAATAAATGATGCGGTGTAGCCACTGTAGCAACGGCACGCGTCGTTAAAACGTTCGGCAGTACCAGTTTTACCTGCGACTCGATACCCAGGAATTGCCGCAGTTGGCGCTGTACCTTGTGCTGAAACAACGCTTTCCATCATAATCCGAAGTTGTGCGGCAGTTTTGGGACTAATAACTTTTTCTGAAGTTTGTGATTTTGCAGGTGTGAAATTTCCTGAAGGATCACTTGTTCCAGCAATTACTGTCGGTGAAACACGAACTCCATCGTTGGCAATTGTTGCGAAAACACTCGTGGCTTGCATTGCTGTTAAAGAATATCCATGACCAAAAGCTATGGTTGGAGCGGAAGTACCTGACCAGCTCTTTACTGGATGCAAAATTCCTGAAGACTCCCCTGGCAACCCAGAGCCAGTTTTTTGACCAATACCAAATTTAGTCAAGTAATCATGAAGTGTGTCATTACTGAGCATTTCACCGATTTGAATCGAACCCGTATTGCTTGAAACTGCAAGAATTCCCGTTGATGTCAATCGCTGAGTTGGATGCTTCTCGTGATCGTGAAAAGTAGCATCGCTTCGTTTTATAGAATAAGGCACTGTGAACACAGTTGTTGGCGTAATTTTCTTCTCTTCTAATGCTGCGGCTAGAGTTATTACTTTTCCAGTTGAACCAGGTTCGTAAACTTCTTGCACTGAATTATTTCGCATTAAATTTAGTGAAACATTCTTCGTATTATTTGGATCAAAAGTTGGTGCTGTTGCATGAGCAAGAATGTGACCTGATTTTGGATCCATAACAATGACAGTTCCGCTGAGAGCGCCTGATTTTCGAACTGCATCTGAAATCGCCTGCATAGCGACCCATTGCACGTCTCGATCAATTGTGAGGCGAACGCTCGTTCCCTTTTTAGCAGAAACTACTTCTGATTGTGAACCTGGTATTTCTGCTCCAGCTGCTGCTGCATAGGAATATCTTCCATCTATTCCAGAGATAGTCGAATTCATACTTGACTCAAGTCCAGTTGCACCGATGCCATCATTACGAACAAAACCAATGAGAGAAGCCAACAAAGAACCAGATGGATAATCACGGATGTACCCACGCTCTGCAAAAAAGCCGAAGATTCGTTGATTAATTTCATGTGACTCAAGTGCAGCGTTGTAAGTTGCCATTGCATCGACTAAAGCGCGCCAAATAGCGGGCTGTGCATTAGGTAAGACCATGCTGTATTTGAGTTTTCCAGTAATCGCGGCTTGTACTTCTGCTACTGGCAATTTAAGAATTGGAGCGGCAAAGGCTGCAACTCGGGCAGGATCTGAAATCTGAGTTTGATCGACGACGATATTAATTGCGGCAACACTTCTGGCAAATGTCACGCCATTAATATCCGTAATATCCCCGCGCTTGGCTGGAATAGACCGTGTGTCTTGCATTTCATCTACTGCACGGATTTTGTAATCTCCAGCTTGAATAATTTGAACTTGAATCAATCGAAACGCAAAAATAACCATGAATGCAAGGGCGAAAATAGTAAGCGCTACCAAACGCTTTTTCGCCAAGTTTAAATTACCCATTTGGCTCATCCAGATTCAAAAATGTTGGTGAAAGAGATGGATTCATACCTAGTTTTTTCGCCTTATCAGCTAAAACTGCAGGAGATGAAATCCGTTCAATTTCACGTGTAACTGCTTCATACTGATCACTAGATAATTTCAAGTCAGCCTTGAGCTTTGATAATTCAAAAGCATCTTGTGCCAACAAAGTATTAATAAATAGCAGCGCTAATAAAAACAACGAACCGAGTCCTGTAATAAAATAGGCAAAAAAACGTCGATTGGCTTGTTTCCCAGCAGATGCATCAGCCACGATTCGAAGTGCTGCGCGAGTTGATTTTTGCGCCACACGCGCTGTGGTTTTAGTTATTGCAGGTGCAAGCGCCGTCATCGCCATTTATGCAGCCACCCTTTCGATTGCTCGTAATCGAACAGATGCAGCGCGTGAATTCTCTTGAACTTCTCTTTCTGTTGGACTCTGGCTTCCATTAAAAACTAGAGTGAACTTTGCGGCTAACTCCGCGATTTCAACTGGAAGTCCCTGCGGCGTTCCAGATGTAGTGGCTTCTTGGAAAAAGTTCTTAACAATTCGATCTTCTAACGATTGAAAGGACATAACCACAAGTCGGGCGTGAATATCTAGGAGATTAAGTGCCTGTGGAATTGCACGAGTAATTGCACCAAGTTCGTCATTGGTTTCAATGCGAAGTGCTTGAAAGGTTCGTTTAGCTGGATTTCCACCTGTGCGACGAGTTGCAGCTGGAATTGCATTTTTAACCAACGTCGCTAAAAGTGCAGTTGAATTAAGTGGTGACTTTTCGCGCTCTTTCACAATTGATTCAACAATGCGAGTAGCAAATTTTTCTTCACCATAAGTGCGTAGGATTCGAACCAATTCACCTGGTGAATATGAATTAACAATGTCAGCGGCGCTCTTGCCTTGGCTCTTATCCATTCGCATATCTAGCGTCGCATCATGTGCGTATGAAAATCCGCGTTCAGCGTTATCCAACTGAAGTGATGAAACCCCAAGATCAAAGAGAATTCCCTGCACATGTAAATAGCCATGCTTATTGGCAACCTCTGTAATTGCATCAAAACCACTGTGATGTGAAATGAATCTGGTGCCAAATTGAGAGAGTCGCTCATTTGCCAATTCGATTGCTTGTTTATCGCGATCGATTCCGATGACTACTAAGTGCGGGAATTTTTCGAGAAGGGCTTCTGTGTGACCACCCAAACCAAGTGTCGCATCGATAACTACAGGTTGTGGATGGGATGCAATAGCAGGAGAAAGTAAGTTAATGCATTCATCGCGCATGACAGATACATGTTGCGCATTACTTGCTTGAATCATCTTCTCCCCTTCTTTGCTTTACTTAATTGCTTTACTTAATTGTTTTTTTCTCATCTCTGGTCACTGCCGGCCGACGGATCGCTTTATGCGGCGCCGGGGAAGGGGCGCCGCAGTCGTAGGGTCGGCAGTGGCCACAAATGAGAGTTATTTTTCAAGGACTAAAAGAGTCCTGGGAAAACCTCCTCGGAAACATCAGCGAATCCCTTCTCGCGATCTGCTAGATATTGATTCCATGAAGTTGAATCCCAAATTTCAACGCGAGTATTTGCACCGATTACTACGCACTCTTTTTCAAGTGCCGCATAAGTGCGCAAACCTTGCGGAATAGTTATGCGTCCTTGGCGATCAGGAATTTCATCGTGTGCACCAGCAAACATCACACGTGAGTAATCACGTGCAGCTTTTGCAGTAACGGGTGCTTGACGCAATGTTTCGGTGATGTGTGCAAATTCAGTTGCAGGAAATACGTAAAGGCAACGTTCTTGACCTTTAGTAATTACTAAACCTGGGGAAAGTTCTTCACGGAATTTCGCTGGGAGTATGAGGCGGCCTTTTTCATCAAGACGTGGTTCGTGGGTACCCAAAAACATCTGTACTGGCCCCCTTCCCCAAGGTGTCCTACGAGAGCCTGAAAATACGGCTCATTCCCCACTTTACTCCCTTTTTCCCCATTTTCAACCACCTATCTCCACAAGCTTCCCCAACGCTCCCCTCAGCGTGGGTGCAAATGGGCATAAAAAAAGCCCCCCAAATTGGGAGGCTTGTGAGCGTAGAACTACTAATTATCGAAGTTACGTTGATCCCAGCGCTGCTCTAAACGCGAGCGCAGACCTCTGCCCGGAGCCTTTGCGCTTGCTTTTACGCCTTTGCCTAAGCCAGAAAGAGCTGAAAGCACAGTGAACAGACCGCTCAGTGCGATGAGAAAGCCCAAGATCCCAAGGGGAACTGTCTGCGAAATCAGGCCGCCCAAAATTATTGCCAACCCTGAAAGCAATGCACCAACGCCAGCTAAGACTCGAGTGCGGCCGGGGTATGTACGTGCACCTGTCAGAGTTGAGGATAGGCGTGGATCATCAGCCGATAGAGCTTGCTCCATCTCGGCTAATAACTTGCGCTCGCGATCTGACAGTGGCATGTGGCCAACAATAGAACAACTTTGCCTTATGGGCTACTCATCGCTTTGATCTTCAGAATTTTCAATCAGGCGCCCTGGACGCACACTCAATCGTCCGAATCTGGCACGGGCGCGATCGATAGCGCGCTCAGCATCTCGCCATCCTTTATCCCTAGCCCCTAAAACCATCTGTTCTGGGGCAGCGCTGACCAGATTTTCAAGACTGACACCGACTAGTCGTAACCGTGCTCGCTCTATTCGAAGGGCTGTATACAAATCTTTAACAACTTCATACGCCTCATGTGCACTATCTGTAGCAAGTGGCAGAGTCTTAGATCGGTTGATAGTTGTGAAATCTGCAAAGCGAACTTTGATAGAAATTGTCTTTGCAAACAATCCATTGTCCCGCAATCGTGCGGTTGCTTTTTGAGTAAGACGTAAAAACTCTTGCAAGATCTCTTCTGGATTATCTAAATCGTGTGCAAATGTTTCTGCCGCACTGATGCTCTTATCTACATCTTCAGGCGTTACATCACGAAAATCGCGGCCCCATGCAAGTTCGTGCAACGTTTCACCTGCTGCTTGCCCGATTGCTCTAATTAAAGTTGCACGTGGCAAATTAGCTACATCTTCTACGGTGCGAAGTCCTAGTTGTTCTAGTGTTTCTGCGGTTTTTGGTCCGACTCCCCACAACGCAGATACTGGCAATGGATGTAAAAATGTCAGAATTCGATCAGGTGCGATTTCTAATAGCCCATTTGGTTTGCAATGTCCGGATGCTAATTTTGCAATGAACTTAGATGGCGCAATCCCAACTGAGCATGTAATACCCTCTTGCTCAAATATTCGCTTTCGAATCTGCGTTCCGATCTCGCGTCCCGTGCCAAGTAAACGTCTGGCACCTGTGACATCTAAGAATGCTTCATCAAGTGATAGCGGCTCAACAAGTGGTGTGAAGTCTGCAAATATTTTCATAATGG
>WLRX01000018.1 GCA_009706135.1 Actinomycetota bacterium | reverse complement strand
ATAAGTCGGACATCAGAACTTTCCGTTGTGATCGAGTTGTAGGGGATTTAACGGTTTCGAAAAAAACAAATTGTTATGAGATTCCTGCCAACTACAAAGCTGATCTTTCTTTCAAGGAGAGCCACTCTTTATCGGAAGCTCAATTACGTGTTCGAACCGGCAGAGGATCACAATTGAGAATTCTTGCCTCAAATATTGAAACTGGTGAAGAATTCGACAGCATTCAGATCGCTTACTCTTCCGAAGAAGAGATGATTTCGCTTATTTTATGGCACTTGGATGATGTAGTCGTTCTTGGTCCTGAATCACTTAAGCGGTCTGTTATTGAAGCGTTGAGTCAGTTAGTTGAAATTCATGGTTAAGCAAATCCAGGATAGTCAAGTAAATCGTTTATTGGATTTGGTGCCCTATTTGATTGCTAATCAAGGTATAGCTTTGGACCAAGTCGCCAGAGATTTCAAAATTAGTAAGGCTGATGTTCTAGATGATTTGAATACATTATGGATGTGCGGTTTGCCAGGTTATACGCCGCTGGAATTAATAGATTTATCGTTCGAGACAGGTTATGTGTCAATTAGAAACGCAGAGATTTTGAGCAAGCCTCGCAAACTTACTACTATTGAAGTTGGCGCCATAATTATTGGACTTTGTATCTTACGAGAGTCGTATTCTCCCATTGATGTTCAGGTTCAGGTTATACAAGATCTCATCGCCCGATTATCAAAAAAATCTAAAGTTTCTGCTCCTGTTGTTCTGTCAAGCATTGTTTCAAATGAATTGAGAACAGAGGTTAATTCGGCGATAGCTACAAAGAGGAACTTGAGAATTTCCTATCACTCATTTTCACGTGATGAAGTTACAAAGAGAGAGATTACTCCTTTTGCAATCAAGCATTATGAAACCCACGAGTATGTAGATTCTTTTTGTCATCTAGCCAAAGATTTTCGATCGTTTCGGTTGGATCGCATTTTACTCGCTGAAGTAAGTGCAAGCACCGGCAATCAAAAACCGAAGAATGAACAAGGAGAAGATAGTCGCATCGAAGTTGATCTAAAGATTCATTCGAATACACGTAAAGTTGCTGAAACTTTTAGTATTAAAGTTCCCGAGAAATTCCATCACGGTGATGTAATCAAAAGCTCGGTTTATAACCATGAATGGATCATCCGAACTATTGCTAGCTTGAGGTCTTCGGCAGTTGTTATCGATCCGCTCGACGTTCGTTCCCAAGTGCAATTGAGGGTAAAGAAGGCACTGGAACTATACATTTAGGGCAGTTGGGTAGGCTTTACGGCCCCTGGTGGGATAAAGTTACGCACAGATCTTCTTTTCAGAAAGCGAGAAATCATGTTTTTGCGCGAACCAAGCCACATCCTCATTCTTCTCTTAGTTGTACTAGTCCTTTTTGGCGCAAAACGTCTTCCTGATTCTGCCCGCTCTTTGGGAAAAAGTATGCGAATTTTTAAAAGCGAATTAAAGGAAATGAAGCAAGACGACAAGAAATCAGATACCGACGAGTCAACTGAGAAATAGTTCAATGACGGCCTCTTCGGGTGGTCGCATGCCCTTGCTTGATCATCTTCGCGAGTTACGAAAACGCATAATGCGCTCAGCTCTTGCAATATCACTACTTGCGATTCTTGGTTGGTATTTCTACAACGATATTGTTGTTCAATTAGCCAGTCCTGTATGTGATTTACGAACAGCGCAGGAACAAGGCAAGCAATATTGCGGCGCACTCTATATAAACGGAGTTCTAGGTCCGCTAAATTTACAGATCAAGGTAGCTTTATTGACTGGCATTATCGTGGCAGCTCCGGTGTGGTTGTTTCAATTATGGTCCTTCATCGCCCCTGGTCTGCATAAGAAAGAAAGACGAAATTCGGTTTTTTTCATTGTTGCGGCTACACCATTTTTCGCGGTGGGTGCCTATTTGGGATACACGATACTTCCGACTGCTGTCAGAGTGTTATTCGGTTTCACACCAGAAACTTTGACAAACCTGGTTAAGTTCGATGATTACCTAGACTTCGTTTTACGAATTATTCTGCTATTTGGATTAGCATTTGAACTACCTGTTTTTTTAATTAGTTTGAATTTAATCGGGTTTCTTAGGGGTTCGACAATTTTGAAACCATGGCGTATTTGGGTGTTCTCCATCGTTTTGTTTACTGCTGCTTTCACGCCAACACCTGATCCACTTACGATGGCTTTGCTTGCTCTACCGTTGATTACTCTTTATTTGATCGCCGGATTATTCGCCGTTCTCAATGATAAACGCAGGGATAGAAAGAACCCTGATCGTGTCTAATTGCTTATGGGCAATAGTCATAAATCCAACTTCAGGTCAGGGTAAAGGTGCACAGGTTGGTAAGACCGTTGTAGGTTATTTTTCTAAACACGATCTTGATTATCAGATAATTTCAGGCACGTCAGCAGAAAATGTGCTGAAAGATCTTCGTTTCTTTCTCAGCAATCATCCACAATGTCCTGGCGTTATCTCAGTTGGTGGAGATGGTTTAGCCCATCTAATTCTGCAAGCAGTTGTGCCATCGAAAATTGCGTTTGCTGTGATACCAGCTGGCACAGGCAATGACTTCGTTAGAACTCTTAAGTGGTCGTTAAGTGATATCGAGAAGCAATTAGATTTCGTAACAACTCAGCAACCCAGTGCGATAGATTTAGGTTTGGTCGATGGAGAGTGGTTCGGAGCAGTTCTTTCATCAGGGTTTGATTCCACGGTCAATGAAAAAGCGAACACACTTAAATGGCCAAAAGGGCCGGCCAAGTACAACGTCGCTATAGCTTTAGAGCTTCCAACTTTTAAGCCGTCTCACTTCACAATTGAGTTAGATGATCGCACCATTGAAACAGAAGCGATGTTGATCGCAGTTGGTAACGGATCTAGTTACGGGGGAGGCATGCAAGTGTGTCCACAAGCATCTCTCACAGATGGATTATTTGATGTGATGGTTTTAAGCCCGATTTCCAAATTGGAATTCATTCGAGTATTTCCGACGGTGTATTCAGGCACGCACATAAATCATCCTGAGGTTAATATTTATCGGACAAAGAAAGTGCGTATTGGTTCTGACGCTGTTGCTTATGCTGATGGCGAGAGAATTGGCGCTCTACCTATTAGTGCTGAATGCGTTCCTGGCGCTGGGCTGACATGGAGAAAGTAATCCCTCCAGCAGAGAAATTTGCTGCGGCTAAAACTCGGTCAAGTCATCCTCTTACTAAGGAGTTTGTAGATTCTTTCGACTTTGCATTCGATGATTTTCAGATTGCGGCGTGTAACAGTGTTGAAGACGGACATGGCGTATTGGTTGCAGCTCCCACTGGGGCAGGCAAAACTGTTGTTGGAGAATTTGCTGCATTCTTGGCTATTAAGCACTCCAAGAAGTGTTTTTATACGACTCCTATAAAGGCACTGTCTAACCAGAAGTACCAAGAGTTCGTTGAGCGATTTGGTAGTGACAATGTCGGACTATTGACGGGTGATACCAACATAAATAGTGAAGCTTCTATATTGGTTATGACTACCGAAGTTCTGCGTAACATGTTGTATCAAGGATCAAATACTTTGACCAACCTAGGTTCGGTTGTAATGGATGAAGTGCACTATCTAGCGGATAAGTTCCGTGGTGCGGTATGGGAAGAAGTACTCATCCACCTTATGGAAAGTGTCCAAGTTATATCTTTATCGGCAACAGTTTCAAATGCCGAAGAGTTCGGGGAGTGGCTAGGAGAGGTTCGAGGAACTATCGATGTCATAGTTAGTGAAGTAAGACCTATTCCCTTATATCAACATGTATTGATCGGGAATAAATTAGCAGATCTATTTACTAAGCCTGGTCAGATTAATCCGGAGATTCTTAAGCTAGAAAGCGAAGCGCTTCGAAAGGTACGTACTAAGGGAGGCAGACAATCTCGTTGGATTGAAGATTCAAATAAACTTTCTCGTGCTGAAATTATAGAAAAACTTGATCGAATGTCTTTGCTTCCGGCCATTACTTTCATTTTCTCTCGAATAGGTTGTGATGCTGCAGTAAAGCAGTGTTTGCAGGCAGGAATAAAACTTACTTCAGCCGAGGAGCGTAAGGAGATTGTTGAAACTGCAAATAGATACACACAAAATTTGTCACAAGAAGATTTGGAAGTACTTAATCATTCTGACTGGCTTGCAGCGTTAGAAAGAGGAATTGCCGCACATCACGCCGGACTTCTGCCTACTTTTAAATCTGCGGTTGAGGATCTATTCCAACGAGGCTTAGTTAAGGCAGTCTTTGCCACGGAAACATTGGCACTTGGAATAAACATGCCTGCTAAAACGGTAGTGCTAGAAAAACTCGTTAAATACAATGGTGAAGCACATGTGCCAATCACTCCGGGTGAATTCACACAGTTAACAGGTCGTGCGGGTCGCCGCGGAATAGATATTGAAGGAAATGCAGTTATTCAATGGTCACCAAGTATTGACTCTGGGACCGCAGCGGGATTGGCATCGACTAGAACGTATCCGCTTCGTTCGTCTTTTTCTCCAACATATAACATGGCTGTAAACCTTATTTCGCGCTTCGGCCGTGAGCGGGCGCGTGGTTCTTTAGAATCTTCGTTTGCTCAGTTCCAAGCTGATAGAGCAGTGGTGGGATTGGTGAAACAGCAAAAACGTAATCAAATCGCAATAGATGAGTTGCTAGAACAAGCAAAATGTCATTTAGGTGATTTCGCTGATTATGCGCGCTTTCGCCGTGAAATAAAGGAGTTAGAGACTTTACTGAGTAAGCGAGGTGGAAAAAGATCCTTCGACTCGAAGCAGAGAGTGCATATGGAAGGTGAAATAGATGGTCTTCGCCGGGGAATGAAGAATCATCCATGTCATTCCTGTACTGACCGAGAGTCCCATGCCCGTTTTGCTGAAAGATCAGATCGATTAATCCGTGAAAATGAAGGTTTAAATAATCGCGTCATGAATCGAACACACGTTATTGCTAAAACCTTTGACAAGATTTGCAACATCCTCACATTACTTGGCTACATCGAAGGAGAGAAGTTGCTCCCACAAGGGCTAATTCTCTCGAAGATTTATGCTGAGTCTGACTTGTTATTAACTGAAAGTATTCGACGTGGTTTGTTTAAAGATCTTGCCCCCGCCGAAATCCTGAGTGTGGCTTCGACGATGATATTTGAATCCCGAAGCCAAGAAGATCTTTCTCCAAAGATACCGAATGACACTGTCGCCAATTGCTTGGCTGCTATAACACGAGTATGGGCTGAAATTGAAGAATTAGAAATTGAAGTGGGTGTTAAAACTCAAAGAGCCCCTGATTTTGGCTTTTGTTACATGATTTTTCGTTGGGCAAATGGTTCTAGTCTTAATCAAGTATTAAAAGGTTCGGATATGTCTGTCGGAGATTTTGTGCGTTCAACAAAGCAGTTAATTGATTTGTTAGGACAAATTGCGAATGCTTCACCCGAATTGAATAAGAAATGCAGAGAAGCTGTAAAATCTATTGATCGCGGTGTTGTTACCTACCTATTGGAGGAAGTATGAGCTTAATGCTCTTAGATTCCGCGTCCCTTTGGTATCGAGCGTTTTATGGGATGCCGGATTCTTTGCTTTCACCAGAAGGAACACCGATAAATGCCATCCGAGGTTATTTAGACATGAGTGCTCGGTTAATGACTATCTATAAACCCACAAGATTAATTGCGTGCATTGAAGGAGATTGGAGACCTTCTTGGAGGGTTGAACTTTTTCCGGATTACAAAGCAAATCGATTAGATGATGAAGGTGGGGAGGAAGAACCAGATTTACTTGCTCCGCAAATTCCAATTTTGATGGATGTTTTAGATGCCTTCGGTATCCCGATAGTAGGCGTTGATGATTATGAAGCAGATGATGTGATGGCCTCTTTTGCAGAAAGAGAAGATGGACCAATCAGAATTGTTACCGGAGATCGGGATATGTTCCAGTTAGTAGATGATCAAAAAGATGTAAAAGTTGTTTATCTGGCTAAGGGTATCTCTCAGCATGATCTAGTTGATAACGCATGGGTAGGGAGAAGGTATGAAATACCGGGGGATCGCTATGCATTATTTGCGATGTTCCGAGGAGATCCTTCCGACGGCTTACCAGGTGTGAAAGGTATCGGTGAGAAAGGAGCAGCTCTCATTGCCAATCATTTTTCCTCCGTTGAAGAGGTAATAGATGCTGCTAAGAACTCACATGATTGCCTAAGTCCTAATCTGATCAAGAAAATAATTGCAGGTCAAGATTATTTAAAAATTGCTCCTACGCTTGTGCAATGTGCTCGTAATGTGAGTTTGCCAAACATCGATTTAAATCTGCCTCAAAAACCGACAGATTTGTCGCAGATTTACTCTCTCCAGAAACAGCATGGATTAGGTGCCAGCATTGATCGGATGATTGCAGCGCTGGGATGGTGAGTTTTTTCCTTTCGCTGGTGTCGGGATTGTTTCTTTCGGCAGCATTTGCTCCGCTTAATTTGTGGTTTTCTTTGCCACTGTCAATTGCGCTTTTTCTATATGCCGTAACCAAAACACGTCATCCTTATTTCGTAGCATTTGTTTTCGCACTAGTTTTCAACTATTTCACCTTGTCATGGACCGGAACATTTGTCGGATTGATTCCAACAATTTTGTTGGTTTTACTGCAATCGGTTTTTTACTTACCTTTGGGATTAATCTCCTTCAAGCGTGGCCGAGTATCACGGGTATGGCTGGTACTGCCATTGCTGCTCGTATGCGACGAGCTTCGTTCAAATTTTCCCTTTGGAGGATTTGGATGGAATCGACTTTCATTTAGCCAGGCTGATGCGCCCTATCGGCTGATTGCATCATATTTTGGAGACTTATCCTTAAGTGCTATTGCTATTTCATTGGGAATAGCACTGTATCTCTTCTTCGCAAGAGCACAGCTAGTTTCGGTGGCGTTGATCATGTTGTGTTCCACTGTTGCAATCTTGTTACCAGCACAAACTGCTGGGCAGGGGAGTGCTCGCATTCTGGCAATTCAGGGCAATGTGCCTCAATTAGGCTTAGATTTTAACCTTCGAGCAAAAGAAGTGTTTCAAATGCATGTGAAGCAAACCAATATCGCACTTTCTCAAATAGATTCAAAACCTGATGTGATTTTATGGCCAGAGAATGCAGTAGATGTTGATCCATTCATCAATAGGGACGTAAATGATCAAATAGCAGACATAGCGATTAAATCAGATACTCCGATAATCGCAGGTGTTGTACTCAAGGCCCCACAAGGATTACAAAATGCATCAATTATGTGGAGTAATAAAGGGAAAGTGGCTACAACGTATGTCAAGAGAGCCTTAACTCCTTTCGGTGAATACATACCTTTGCGCTTGTTATCTGAATTTGTTTCGCCTTTGAGCAAAAATGTCACAGATTTTATAACGGGCGACAAAGCTGTTATGCACGCATTTGCAGGCATAAAAGCATCACCGATTATTTGCTATGAACTAATAGATGATGCGACGATGAATTCATCAGTTTCAGGAACTAATTTGATGCTTGTGCAGACAAATAATGCAACTTTCGCTAAGAGTTCTCAAAGCATGCAGCAACTGAATATTGGTCGTATAAGAGCCATAGAGAACAACAGGTGGCTTGTGAGTGTCTCTACAACAGGTGTTTCTGCAGTCATCAACAATGAGGGACAAGTTGTTTCAGTAACAAAGCAAAACAGAGCGGGGTATCTTTATGACAAAGTTAACATTATTGCTGAAGAGTCCACAGCCCATCGTTTCGGATCTTTGTCATCGATTGTTCTCATTCTTGCCTCTCTCAGTGTTTATCTCAGAAAAAGATCATATGATGCATAAAACTGTGGTTCTGATTCCAACATTTAATGAATCAGATTCTATTCTTACATTAATTCAAGAATTAGATCGACTAAATGTTGACATAACTGTTATAGATGATGATTCACCGGACGGAACTGCTGATTTAATCAATAAATCACATTTTGATCGAGTAAGCGTCATTAATAATGGTTCAAAAAATGGTATCGGACCAGCCTATTTATCTGGAATTAATCAAGTGATATCAAGAGGTTATGAAAAGATTGTCACAATGGATGCTGATGGTTCTCACTTGGTTAGCGATGTTGAAAAATTGATCTTAAAAAGTTCTGATTTTGATGTGGTTATGGGGACAAGATGGATGCCTGGTGGCCAAGTATTTAACTGGAGCATTAACAGGCAGTTTCTATCCAAATTCGGTACGTGGTATGCCCGTAAATGCTTGGCTCTACCTTTCAAAGACCTCACTGGAGGATTACGAATCTATGATGTTGAGTTCCTTAAGAAGATAGATTTAGAAGCAATCCGATCTAATGGTTATTGTTTTCAGATAGAGATGATTAAAGCTATATATTCACAAGGCGCAACGATTAGTGAAATGCCGATTCATTTCATTGAACGGCGTGCAGGAAAATCAAAGATGAGTAGCAGCATCGTTATTGAGGCGTTTTTGCGTGTTAGTTGGTGGGCGCTCAAGCGCAGGTTCAAACCTAACGCCGATAAGTTACATTATGTTAAGTAATCTAAAACTGAGCTAATAATGCCTTCCCCACAGATTTATTCAGCGAAGGCTGATATCGGTGGACAAGAACAAATCAGGTTTCTATCCCCGAAAGCACCGTCTATTCGACCTGATGTAGGCCAATACTTACCTCGCATACCAATAATTTCACCGGGTATAAAACCATCTAACATTTCAGGAAAAGCTGCGATCTCACGAGGATATTTTCTATCCCATTGGCTAGAAACGACATCCCCTGCGGTATGAGGTGCATGAGCTAAAGGTGAATCTTCGTGCGCAATAACTCCATTTTGCACATCCATGATTTCACCGTGAATGGAAATCATCGCTGAGATAAATCTTTCAATCTCAGCAATATCTTCGCTCTCAGTTGGTTCAACCATGAATGTTCCCGCTACAGGAAAACTCATCGTGGGAGCGTGAAAACCGTAATCCATTAATCGTTTTGCGACATCATCGTTGGTAACACCAGAGTTCTTCGTGATCTCGCGCAAATCCAAAATACATTCATGTGCGACTCGACCATTATCTCCGCTATAAAGAACTGGGTAGTAAGGATTTAACTTCAATGCAATGTAATTGGCAGATAAAATAGCTACTTGCGTAGCATGGGTTAAACCTTCTCCCCCCATCATTCGTATATATGCCCATGAAATAGGCAGAATGCTCGCAGAACCATATGGAGCCGAACTAACGGGTCCTGGACCTGTTGCAGGTCCCGCCAATAGATCCATCGGATGATTAGGAAGGAAAGGAGCAAGATGTGCTCGCGCAATAACGGGGCCAACTCCGGGTCCCCCACCGCCGTGTGGGATACAAAATGTTTTATGTAAATTCAAGTGAGAAACATCTGCTCCGAACTTTCCAGGTTGTGCCAAACCAACTAAAGCGTTCAAGTTCGCGCCATCTACATAAACCTGACCGCCGGCAGCGTGAATCAACTCGCAAATTTCCGAGATTGCAACTTCGAAAACGCCGTGAGTGGATGGATAAGTAACCATGAGGGCAGCAATTTCAGATCCATACTCAGTTATCTTTTCTTTGATGTCTTCAACGCTCACATTTCCATGATCATCACAAGCGATAACGACAACTTTCATTCCTGCCATGACAGCACTAGCTGCATTGGTTCCATGCGCACTAGATGGAATCAAACAAATAGTTCTGTTTTGATCACCACGGCTGTCATGGTAATTACGAATTGCTAATAATCCCGCGAATTCTCCTTGGCTACCAGCATTTGGTTGCAGTGAAACTGCGTCATAACCTGTGATAGCAATGAGCCAATCCGATAATTCCTGAATTAGTTGGCGAGATCCAACGCTTTGCTCTGTTGGAGCATACGGATGAAGTGCAGAAAATTCTGGCCAAGTTACCGACTCCATCTCAGTAGTTGCATTTAATTTCATTGTGCATGACCCAAGTGGAATCATGGTGCGATCTAAAGCTAGATCACGATCGGATAAAGTACGGATGTATCGCAGCATCGATGTTTCAGAGTGATTGATATTAAATACCGGATGCGCAAGATAGGACGAACTTCTCTGCAGTTTCGTATCGTATGCCTGAGCAGGCGAAGAGTCTTCAAGGGAGATACCAAAAATAGTTGCTAAATTTTGCAGATCTTTGCTTGTAGTTGTTTCATCGAAAGAAACACCAACATGTGTAACATCAATGTTGCGCAAATTAATTCGAAGTTCTTTTGCTTTCTTATGAATCTCGGCCGCATTTTCAACATTAATCGTTAAAGTATCGAAGTAGGTTTCATTGGATGTGGTTATTCCTGCTGCCTTAAGGGCAAGTGCAAATGAGTGTGTTTGATCATGAATGCGCTGTGCGATTAGTTTCAAACCGATAGGTCCGTGCCACATGGCATAAAACGCGCTCATAACAGCTAAGAGAACTTGAGCTGTACAAATATTGCTGGTGGCTTTGTCTCTACGAATATGTTGTTCGCGAGTTTGAAGCGCCAATCTAAAGGCAGGATTTCCGTGAACATCAACACTTTGACCGATTAAACGACCAGGTAGTGAACGCTCTAAACCATTTCTAACTGCCATGAAACCAGCATGCGGTCCACCAAATCCCATTGGCACACCAAAACGTTGGGCCGAACCAATGGCAACATCTGCGCCCCACTCCCCTGGTGGTTTAAGGAGCGTTAAAGCCAAAAGGTCGGTTGCGGCAATTACATACGCTTCGTTTTTATGCGCAACTTCGCAGATCTTCGAATAATCGCGAACCGCACCTGTTGTATCAGGATATTGAACAAGAACTGCGAAATACGATGATTGTGTTGTAATCCCAGCAGCAGCATCGAACTCTTCTATAACAATATTTAGAGGCTTAGCTCTAGTAGCAATGACTGCTCGAGTTTGCGGATGAACATTTTGATCGATTAGGAAAACTGCTTCTTCACTGCCTTTAAATGATCTACGAGCAAGTGTCATCGCTTCGGCCGCTGCAGTACCTTCATCTAGCATCGAAGCATTAGCAATAGGTAATCCTGTTAAATCGCATACTGCTGTTTGAAAAGCGAAAAGTGCTTCAAGGCGACCTTGTGAAATTTCTGGTTGATATGGTGTGTATGCGGTGTACCAAGCCGGATTTTCCAAAACATTTCGCATTATTACCGCAGGAGTAATGGTTCCGTAATACCCACAACCAATAAATGATGTAAACATTTCATTTTTACTAGCCATTTTGCGAAGAGCTTCGATAGCTTGTACCTCTGTCAACGCATCAGGTAGAAGATCTTTTAACCTTTTAGACATTGCGATATTGCTTGGAACGACATCAGATATGAAACTCTGCATATCTTTATAGCCCAGCGCCTTAAGTAGATCATTTTCTTGCGAAGATGTTGGACCAATATGGCGACGTTCGAAGGATTCGTACTGCTGATAAGAAGAAAAGTGCTCATCACGCGACATTACTAAATCCCCCAGCTTTAAATGAGTGCTAAGGGAAGAATATGCCTGTTAGGCGCCTTTGCGCTTCCTGCGAAGGGCTAATTCATCGTTACTTTCGCCACCTACTGTGTGACCATCGATTTCACCAGAGAGCATGGACAGAGACCCTTCAACTTCATGCCAAACCTTGCCAACTGCAATGCCAAAGACACCTTGACCGCCT
>WLRX01000017.1 GCA_009706135.1 Actinomycetota bacterium | reverse complement strand
GTCAAGGAAGATTTAGAATCCAGAAAACTCTCAAGGGCGCACATACTTGAAGCTGTTGAAAAAGCCGCTCCCGTGCGCTCTTCTATCTCAATTTTTCACAGCAACTCGCTCTCACTTATTGCAGAAGTGAAGAGATCATCTCCCAGCAAAGGTGCACTAGCGCCAATTTCTGATCCCGCCCTGTTGGCTAGTAAATATGAAAAAGGGGGAGCAAGTGCAATTAGTGTTCTCACCGAACGTCGCAGATTTGGTGGTTCGCTAGAAGATTTAGATGCTGTTCGCAAGGCTGTAGACCTGCCAATCTTGCGAAAAGATTTCATGGTAGATGAGTATCAATTCTTTGAAGCTCGCGCACATGGCGCAGATCTCGTTTTGTTAATTGTGGCGGCACTTTCGAAAAATCAACTCTTAGATTACTTAGCATTAACGCAAGAGTTAGGCATGCACGCACTTGTTGAAGTACACACAATGGAGGAGCTTGAAATAGCACTAGATGCTCCATCCGAAATGATTGGAGTTAACTCCAGAAATTTAAAGACACTTGAAGTTGATTCGATTGCATTTAAAGAGTTACTCCCACGTATTCCCGCCGATGTGATTCGCATCGCAGAATCGGGAATTTTTACCCCTGCCGATGTGCAATACGCCCAAACCTCTGGAGCCAACGCAATTTTGGTTGGCGAGGCGCTAGTACGCGCAGGAGACCCTGAATTGGCCGTGCAGCAATTACTTGGAGAACAGTAAGATTTGAATATGAATCCGTCATCGACAGATGTTAGAGCTGGTCACTTCGGACAATTCGGTGGTCGTTATGTTCCAGAGGCACTTATCGGAGCACTCGATGAAATTGAAAGCGCTCATAATGCGGCGCAGAAAGATCCAGAGTTTTTAGCTGAGCTCGCTCATTTACATAAGACTTATTCTGGCCGCCCGAGCATCATTACAGAGGCTAAGAGATTTGCAGAACATGCAGGTGGTGCACGAATAATTCTTAAGAGAGAAGATCTCAACCACACGGGAAGTCACAAAATTAATAATGTTTTAGGCCAAGCACTTCTTGCTAAGCGATCTGGAAAGAAACGAATTATTGCCGAAACAGGTGCGGGCCAACATGGCGTCGCATCTGCAACGGCAGCAGCTTTGATGGGCTTGGAATGTGTTGTGTATATGGGCGAAGAAGACACAAAGCGCCAAGCACTTAACGTAGTTCGAATGAAATTACTGGGTGCTGAAGTTGTTCCAGTTACAACTGGATCCAAAACTCTTAAAGATGCGATTAATGAAGCAATGCGTGACTGGGTAACAAATGTTGAAACAACTAACTATCTCTTCGGAACAGTTGCTGGACCACATCCATTTCCTACGATGGTCAGAGATTTCCAGAAAATTATTGGCGAAGAAGCACGCACACAAGTATTAGAACTCACTGGCAAGTTGCCAGATGCTGTTCTTGCATGTGTCGGCGGCGGTTCGAACGCAATCGGAATTTTCTATGATTTCATCAAAGATAAGGATGTTCGTTTAATCGGGCTAGAAGCTGGTGGCGATGGTGTTGAAACTGGACGTCACGCTGCAACGATTACAGGTGGAACACCAGGTGTATTACACGGAGCACGTTCTTATTTACTCCAAGACGAGAATGGTCAAACAGTTGAGTCACATTCAATTTCGGCAGGTTTAGATTATCCAGGTGTTGGTCCAGAACACGCTTACCTGAGTGAAATTGGTCGCACTGAATATCGCGCTATTACCGATGCCGAAGCTATGTATGCATTTTCATTGTTATGCAAAACTGAAGGAATTATTCCCGCAATTGAAACGGCGCACGCATTAGCCGGAGCACTTCAAGTTGGTCGCGAATTAGGAAAAGATTCCACATTACTAATTAATCTTTCCGGCCGCGGGGATAAGGATGTAGTCACCGCTGCAGAATATTTCGGAATTCCTCTGTAATGAGCACACCCTTAGACCAACTATTTACGAGAACTCGATCAGAAAATAGAGCAGCACTTATTGCCTATATTCCTGCCGGATTTCCAACACAAGAAGGATGCAAAGCAGTAATTGATGCGTTCGCCAACGCAGGAGTAGATGCAATCGAAATCGGTTTTCCATATAGCGATCCAGTAATGGATGGACCAACTATTCAAGAAGCAGCTAATGCATCTTTAATTGCTGGTACTGGTGCAAAAGAGGTTTTTGAAGCACTCGCTCATGCGACTGCTCTTGGAATACCAAGTGTTGTCATGACGTACTGGAATCCAATCGAAAAATATGGAATAGATAAATTTGCAGAATCAATTGCATCTAATTCGGGTTCTGGGGTTATTACTCCTGATCTTCCAGTGGATGAAGCTCAACCCTGGACCGCTGCAAGTCACTCATCAGATATCAATTCAATATTCGTGGTAGCACCAAGTACAACTGATGCGCGCCTAGAAAAAGTCACTGCACAATGTTCAGGATTTGTTTACGCTGCTTCTCTTATGGGTGTTACAGGTGCACGTACAGGAGTTTCATCTGAGGCCAAAGATTTAGTTGATCGAATTAAAAAGGTAACCAAGATTCCTGTGGCCGTTGGTCTAGGAGTTTCCACGCGCGAACACGCCAAAGAAGTGGCTGGCTATGCAGATGGGGTGATTGTGGGTTCAGCATTTATTAATGCATTAAATGATGCGGATTCTTTGGATTCGGGAATAAAAGCGGTGCGTGCCCTCGTTCAACAATTAGCACTAGGAGTTCGAGAGGGCAGGGGATGAAAAAGGCGCAGCCGTGGATTGGATTGCTTGCGCGTCTTATTCTGGGTGGAGTTCTATTAGTCGCCGGATATCTCAAGGCGTTCACACCAGATAAATCAATGATGGCCGTGCGCGCATATGAGATTTTGCCTATTTGGTTTGCCAATGTTCTTGGAATTATTTTGCCATGGTTGGAAATTGGCGCAGGAGTGCTTCTCATTATTGGTGTTGCAATTAGATACGCAGCAATATTTGGTTCAGCGCTGATGGTGCTATTTATTATCGCTATTGCCCAAGCATGGGCGCGAGGATTGTCCATTGATTGTGGTTGTTTCGGTGGCGGCGGAACCGTTGATCCAAGCCAGACCAGGTATTTAGAGGAAATTTTGCGTGACACAGGCCTAGCGCTCTGCGGTCTTTATCTTCTTCGCTACCCTTTAACCAAGTTTGCACTCGAAAAGAAACCATCACAAGAACTAGCACTGGGAGAATAAAAACATGTCATCCAAGACGCCAAAGGGTCCAGATAACACAACACGTAATCTAGTAATTGGAATGGTCGTACTAGTTGTTGCAGTGGGCGCCATTTTCTCCGTGTTAAGCAATAAAGAAAATACTTCAGCGGCGCTTCCAGCAAGTGTGTCAAAGGATGATGGTTATGGAATTGTTTTCAATGGTGAGCTCAAAGGCGTGCCCGTTATAGATATTTGGGAAGATTTTCAATGTCCTGTGTGTGCTCGCTTTGAGCAAACAAATAGTGCATATCTTGAAAAGATTATCGAGGAGAAAAAGGCGAAAGTTGTATTCCACACACTTTCATTCCTCGGTCCAGAATCAAGTCTTGCTGCAAACGCGGCGGCGTGTTCAGCCGATGAAGGTAAGTTCTTAGGGTTTCACAAAGGATTTTACTCTTCCCAACCTGCTGAAAATTCAGGAGTCATTACATCTGATTACCTAATTGCACTAGGCCAAGCGGTTGGTATCACATCAGATAAATTCAAGAGTTGCGTTAATAACTTGGATTACAAAAATTGGGTAAATAACGTAGCGGCATCTGGTGGAGAGCAGAACATTAATTCAACGCCAACCGTATTCGTTAATGGAAAAGAAATTCGCCGTGCGACTTCGGCAACCGAGTTAGGCGATTATTTTGACCCTGCAGCATTTATTAAAGCCGTAGAAGGAAAGTAAAAAGTTGAATAGATCGATTCCAACTCCGAGCATTTCGGTATTGGAAATCGGTCCGTTCACAATTCATCTCTATGCCCTATGCATCATTGCGGGAATCGTTGTTGCCGTGTTGCTGGGTGACAAGCGGTTTAAAACCCATGGCGATAATCTGGAAAATGTAGTCGCTGACGTTGCAATTTGGGCGGTTCCATTTGGAATTATCGGTGGCCGCCTCTATCACGTGATTACTTCTCCAGCTCAATATTTTGGTGCTTACGGCAATCCCATCGATGCACTAAAAATTTGGCAAGGTGGTTTAGGTATTTGGGGTGCAATTTCTTTAGGTGCGTTTGCTGCTTATTTTGCATATAAGTCCCAACAAAAAAAGAAAGATCTACCTTCATTCGGATATTTTTTGGATGCGCTTGCGCCAGGAATCTTATTTGCCCAAGCAATAGGTCGTTTAGGAAATTGGTTTAATGGTGAATTATTTGGTCGCCCAACGGATCTTCCATGGGCCCTATCTGTACCGGTTGGATTACGACCTGATGGGTATGAAACTTTTCAAACATTTCATCCGACCTTTTTGTATGAATTAGTTTGGTGCTGCGCCGTAGCGTTTGCGTTAATTCTCTGGGGTAAAAAACTCGCCGCAGGTCAGGTTTTTAGTGCATACGTCGCGCTCTACAGTATCGGTCGTTTATTCATCGAGATTATTCGTATTGACCAAGCCAATACGATCGCGGGAGTACGTGTAAATGTGTGGATTAGTGCAATTGTTGCAACGCTTGCACTAGCGAATTACCTACGATTAGGACGCTCTTCGGCTAAGATTTAAATATGGCCCTAGAAGATGTATATGCTCGCAATTTGCAGCATCGAACTCATCGAGCAGGGTGGCTTCGAGCCGCAGTTCTCGGTGCAAACGATGGTCTTGTTTCTACCGCTTCGTTAATGATTGGTGTTGCAGCGGCAAAGGCAGATAGCTTCTTAATCACTGCTGGCCTTGCAGCAATTTCAGCAGGTGCAATGTCGATGGCTGTTGGTGAATATGTCTCCGTGCGTTCCCAAAATGATGTTGAAGAATCTGATCGGTTGTTAGAAATTCAGCATCTAGCAATCGATCCAGAAGGTGAATTACAAGAGCTTAAGCAGATTTATATTGATCGCGGTTTATCTCCTGAATTAGCAGAAGAAGTTGCTAAAGCAATGCACGATAATGATGCACTGGCAGCACATCTGCGCGATGAATTAGGACAACACCCACATACGAAAGCACGCCCGATGCAAGCAGCAGTTGCATCTGCAGCAAGCTTTACTTTGGGTGGAGTTATTCCATTCCTTGGAGCTTTTGCGCCAACATTGGGCGCAAAGGCTTGGAGCATCGTTGGGTTCACTCTCGTTGGACTCTTATTCACCGGAATTCTCAGTGCACGAACTGCAGGATCAAAAGTTCTTAAACCAACTATCCGTGTAATGCTCGGTGGCTGCGCGGGTATGGCAATCACAGCTGGAATCGGACAGCTAGCGCATATAAGCGGAATTTAAAGATTTAACTTCACTATTGGATTTGCCCCTCTTCTTGCTATTCTTTTCCACGTAGTACTCACCAGGGCCAAGGTTGTCCCAACACATTTCGACAACTGGAGTCTTTCTACAAATGAGTTTGCAATCCAATTATCCAATTGCACAAGGGTTATACGACCCTGCCAACGAGCACGATGCTTGTGGTGTTGCGATGGTTGCAACCTTAAATAAAGTAGCAACACACGAGATTGTCGCAAAGGGTTTAACTGCGCTTCGCAATCTCGAACACCGCGGCGCATCGGGGGCCGAGCCAGATAGCGGTGATGGAGCCGGAATTCTTATTTGCATTCCAGATGCTTTTTATCGTGCAGTGCTTGCATTCGAATTACCACCACAAGGTAGCTATGCAACAGGTATTGGTTTCATTGAACCCAGCGCTGATGTCAAAAATTCTATTTCGAAAATAGCCGAAGAAGAGGGCTTAAAGATTTTAGGGTGGCGCGAACTGCCAATTAACTCATCATCATTAGGTAAAACAGCTCTCTCTGTAATGCCACGATTTGAACAAGTTTTTGTTGCTGGTTTGAATAATGAATCAGGCATCACACTCGATCGGCTAGCATTTTGTTTGAGAAAACGAGCAGAACACTCTTTGCCAATTTATTTTCCATCCCTTACTTCTAAAACTATTGTCTACAAGGGAATGCTTACAACAGGACAGTTAGAGGAATTCTTCCTTGACCTTAGCGACGAAAGAGTAATCTCACCGCTTGCACTTGTTCACTCACGTTTTTCAACGAATACTTTTCCATCTTGGCCGCTAGCTCATCCGTATCGGTTTATCGCACACAATGGCGAAATTAACACGGTCAAAGGGAATCGAAATTGGATGCGCGCGCGCGAAACTCTGTTGGAGAGTGATTTAATCCCCGGAGATCTAAAGAGAATATTTCCTATTGTCGATCCTTCAGGTAGTGATTCTGCATCCTTTGATGAAGTACTCGAACTCTTGTATTTAGGTGGACGCTCACTTGCACACTCTGTATTAATGATGATTCCAGAAGCGTGGGAAAACCACACATCGATGTCCCAAGAGCGCAGAGATTTTTACGCATTTCACGCATCTCTTATGGAACCGTGGGATGGACCGGCTTGCGTAACTTTTACAGATGGTCATCAAATTGGTGCGGTATTAGATCGAAATGGTTTGCGTCCTTCTCGTTTTTGGATTACTAACAATGGCTTAGTTGTACTTGCAAGTGAAGTAGGAGTTCTGGACATTCCTGCTGATCAAATTTCGCGCAAAGGTCGTTTACAGCCGGGAAAAATGTTTCTTGTAGACATCGAAGAAGGTCGCATTATTGAAGATGAAGAGATAAAAGATACGTTGGCAAAGGGTGCTCCTTACGGCCAATGGCTTCACGACGGAATCATGAAGCTCAATGAATTACCACCACGAGAACATATTATTTATCCGCACTCATCCGTTGTGCGCAGACAGCGTGCTTTTGGTTACACAGAAGAAGAACTCCGAATTTTGGTAACACCCATGGCAAAAAATGGAGCAGAACCACTGGGATCTATGGGAACAGATTCTCCAATTGCAGCACTCTCTGAAAAACCACGACTTCTCTTTGATTACTTCTCACAGTTATTTGCACAAGTTACGAACCCACCATTAGATGCCATTCGAGAAGAATTAGTCACTAGTCTCGGCGGATCAGTTGGCCCAGAACATAATCTTTTAGATCCAGGGCCGCAATCGTGTAGGCAGATTTCTCTAGCCTTTCCCGTGATAAACAACGATGAATTAGCAAAGATTATTCACGTTAATGCCGATGGTGATTATCCGGGATTAGAAACGTATGTTGTTCGCGGTTTATTCCAGGTTGCAGGCGGCGGAGAATCACTTCGTAAACGTTTAGATGAAATTGCAACTGAAGTTTCAACTGCGATTGCCGAAGGCGCGCGCATTATTGTTTTGTCCGATCGCGATGGTGATGCAGAAGATGCTCCGATACCTTCTCTGCTGCTTACATCAGCGGTGCATCACCACTTGATTCGTGAAAAAACACGTACAACTGTGGGCCTTATAGTCGAAGCTGGCGATGTGCGTGAAGTGCACCATGTCGCATTGCTCATTGGTTATGGCGCAGCCGCTGTCAATCCTTATCTTGCAATGGAAAGTGCCGAAGATTTAGTGCTGCAAGGAGTAATCGCGGGAATCACACCTGAGAAAGCAGTTGCAAATTTAATAAAGAGCCTGGGTAAAGGCGTTCTCAAAGTAATGTCCAAAATGGGAATCTCTACAATCGCTTCCTATACAGGCGCTCAAGTCTTCGAAGCAATTGGCTTGTCCCAGGAATTAGTTGATCGATATTTCACAGGTACAACATCTCGATTAGGTGGCATCGGCTTAGACATCATTGCTAAAGAAACTATCGCGCGCCACCACATCGCTTATCCACCTGGTGGTGAAGTTCCAGGATCACGTCGACTTCCTATTGGCGGTGAATATCAATGGCGCCGTGAAGGCGAACCACATTTATTTGATCCTGAAACTGTATTTACTTTGCAGCATTCAACTCGGGCAAAGCGTTATGACGTATTTAAGAGATATACCCACAAAATTGATGAACAGAGTAAAGCGTTAATGACTCTGCGTGGGCTTTTTACGTTCAAAGAACGTACGCCGATTTCAATTGACAAAGTCGAACCAATTTCAGAAATACTCAAGCGCTTTTCTACAGGCGCGATGTCTTATGGGTCAATTTCACAAGAAGCGCACGAAACATTAGCGATTGCAATGAATCGTATCGGTGCTAAATCAAATACCGGCGAAGGCGGAGAAGACTCAGAGAGATATGTTTCGATGTCCAATGGTGATTCAAAGCGCTCCGCGATTAAACAAGTTGCTAGCGGCCGCTTTGGTGTGACGAGTGAGTACCTAGTAAATGCCGATGACATCCAAATCAAAATTTCACAAGGGGCAAAACCTGGTGAAGGGGGACAACTACCAGGTAACAAGGTGTATCCGTGGATTGCAAAAGTTCGGTACTCAACACCGGGTGTTGGATTAATTTCTCCTCCACCACACCACGATATTTATTCAATTGAAGATCTTGCTCAATTAATCCATGATCTTAAGAACGCAAATAAGGATGCACGTATTCACGTCAAGCTCGTTGCCGAAGTTGGAGTTGGAACAGTTGCTGCTGGTGTGAGCAAGGCCCATGCTGACGTAGTTCTAATTTCTGGTCATGATGGTGGAACCGGCGCTTCGCCACTAACTTCACTTAAGCATGCAGGTGCACCATGGGAACTTGGATTGGCTGAGACGCAACAAACTTTGTTGCTCAACGGATTACGCGATCGAATTGTTGTACAAACTGATGGTCAATTGAAAACTGGTCGAGATGTCGTAATTGCAGCCCTGTTAGGCGCCGAAGAGTTTGGTTTTGCAACAGCTCCATTGGTTGTCTCCGGTTGTGTGATGATGCGCGTGTGTCACCTAGATACATGCCCAGTTGGTGTTGCCACACAAAATCCTGAACTGCGAAAACGCTTTACGGGTAAACCAGAATTTGTTGAAACTTTCTTTGAATACATCGCTGAAGAGGTTCGAGAACTACTTGCCCAACTTGGTTTCACAACTCTTCAAGAGGCCATTGGTCATGTGGAGTACTTAGATACTCGAGACGCAGTTGTTTACTGGAAGGCGCATGGATTAGATCTTGCACCTCTTCTCATGCGCCCAGATGTTGATAGCGCCCTGCACCGCACAACAACGCAAGATCATGGTTTAGTAAACGCCCTCGATAACAAACTTATCGAATTATCTGCCGCCGCTCTCAAATCAAAAGAACCTGTTCGAATTGACTCGCCAATTCGAAATGTAAATCGAACAGTAGGAACAATGCTTGGTTCACAAATTACTCGTGCTTATGGCGCTGAAGGATTGGATCCAGATACCATCGATGTGACGTTACATGGTTCTTCAGGTCAATCACTGGGTGCATTTATTCCACGTGGCTTAACGATTCGACTCTATGGTGATGCTAATGATTACGTTGCAAAGGGAATTTCTGGGGGACGCGTGATTGTTCGCCCCGATGAGAAAGCGCAATTCCCATCACATGAGAACGTGATCGCTGGAAACGTTATTGGATACGGCGCAACATCAGGTGAGATCTTTATTCGCGGAATGGTTGGTGAAAGATTCTGCGTTCGAAATTCAGGTGCTATCGCAGTTGTTGAAGGTGTCGGCGATCATGGTTGTGAATACATGACTGGCGGCACCGTGGTCATTCTTGGCCGCACCGGTCGAAATTTCGCAGCCGGCATGTCTGGGGGACGAGCATTTATTTTAGATTTGAATGAATCTCAGGTAAATCAAGAGATGGTTGACATCCTTGCTGTGCCAAATGATCAAAAAGAGATTTTGCGCTCTTTAATTTCATCATTTGAAGTTGAAACAGGTTCTGCTATCGCCCACGATTTACTCGCCAACTGGGATAAATCGATCTCTCGTATTTCACTAGTTATGCCAAGAGATTATGCACGAGTACTAAATGCAATTGAAAAGGCTAATCGTGAAGGATTACCGGTTGATCAATATGTGATGGAGGTAGCCGCTCTTGGCTGATCCAAAAGGATTTTTATCTACTCCACGTGAGTTGCCTAAACGACGACCAGTAGATGTTCGCATCAAAGACTGGAACGAAGTGTATGAACCACAAAGTTTTGAGCACCTACAAAAACAAGCGGGTCGTTGTATGGATTGTGGAATTCCCTTTTGTCATCAGGGATGTCCACTCGGAAATCTAATTCCAGAGTGGAATGACTTGCTCTGGCGTGGCGATAAAGAAGGTGCAATTGATCGACTACATGCTACAAATAACTTTCCGGAGTTCACGGGTCGTTTGTGCCCAGCACCATGTGAAACTGCATGTGTTGTCGCAATTAATGCCGACGCTGTAACTATTAAACAAGTAGAACTTCGCACAATTGAAGAGGCCTTTGGCTCTGGAAATGTTAAACCTTTACCTCCAGATCGTTTGTCAGGCAAAACAGTTGCCGTAGTTGGTTCGGGTCCTGCCGGGTTAGCAGTTGCCCAACAACTCACCCGCGCTGGACACACTGTTGCCGTTTTTGAACGCGGTGAAAAAATCGGTGGATTACTACGTTATGGAATTCCAGAGTTTAAAATGGAGAAGCACATTGTGGATCGCCGTCTTGTGCAGATGGAAAAAGAAGGAACTCGCTTTAGGCCCGGTGTAAATGTCGGCGTTGACTTAACTGGCGCGCAGCTTCGTTCTCGTTATGACGCAGTCGTGTTGGCGGTAGGTGCGACACAGTGGAGAGAGTTAGATATTCCAGGACGCTCATTTAAAGGTGTCTATCAGGCGATGGAGTATTTACCATGGGGCAATCAAGAAGCACTTGGCGAAATTACAGAACGCCCAATAAATGTCGAAGGCAAAGATGTCATTATTTTAGGTGGTGGCGATACTGGAGCGGATTGTCTTGGAACTGCTATTCGCCAAGGTGCAAAATCTGTCACGCAATTAGAAATTATGCCTCGTCCGACAGATGAAAGACCTTCGAATGCGCCTTGGCCGACTTATCCAATGATATTTAGAGTTTCTAGTGCACATGAAGAGTCAGACAACCGGATTTTTTCAGTGAGTACTGAAGAATTTTTAGGAGATGCTGATGGAAATCTGCGCGCGCTAAAGTTAGTTGAAACACAATTTGTTGATGGCAAATTCACTGCAGTTCCAGGGACAGAGCGAGAAATCCCCGCACAATTCGCATTTCTTGCAATGGGATTTACAGGCCCAGAGCGCAATATTTTACTTTCACAACTTGAGGTAGAACTAGATGAACGTGGAATCATCAAGCGAGATGAGAATTTTCAAACAACTGCAGAAGGTATTTTCGTTGCTGGAGATGCCGGGCGCGGACAATCCTTGATTGTTTGGGCAATTGCTGAAGGACGCAGCGCCGCCGCGGCAGTTGATTCCTATTTAACGGATGAGAAGTCTCAGTTGCATGCACCAATTGCGCCAACAGACCGCTCATTAGTTTTGTAGGTAGAGTAAGCACATGCGCCGCGCGAAAATTGTTTGCACCATGGGACCAGCCGTTGAGGCTGAGGGTAAAGTCGAGCAGTTAATCGCTGCTGGAATGAATATGGCTCGCTTAAATCTTTCGCACGGATCGTACGCGGAGCATCAGAGCCGGCTAGATGCAGTGCGAAACGCGGCAAAAAAAGCAGGCGTGCCAGTGGCAGTACTTGTTGATTTGCAGGGACCAAAAATTCGCTTAGCTCG
>WLRX01000016.1 GCA_009706135.1 Actinomycetota bacterium | reverse complement strand
GAGTTCTCAAGGTACGGATGCGCACTGCGTCCAGGAATTTCTTCCTATTTTCAGGGCAGACCACCAAACCTAGTGCATGGGCTCAGAACCGGTCAAACCGGCTATTGCCATCTAGGTGTGGGGATCAGCTGTTCGGCCTAATTCGTCCGTTTCACAGCAGGAGGGAAACTATAGGGGTAGGGCCAGGAAGGGTCAAATTGGGATTTCAGGGACTCGGTATCCATTTTGGCAAAGAGGGCCAAAAGTCATCTCGGCGTGGGTTTTTGCCCCTAAAATCAAGAATTAAACTAATTCAACCGCCGCTAAATCTCTCTTCCCTTTTCGTAAAAGTGCATATTTTCCGCATAAAAAGTCGGATTTTTGCAGTGCGAAGTCTTCAGATTCCACCTTGGAATTATTGAGATACGCGCCACCTTCTTTAACAATTCTGCGGGCAGCAGATTTTGAGTCCACAACCCCGGTAGCCGCCAACAAATCCACCCACGTTGGAATGGATTCTCCTGATTTAATTGTTATACGGGGCAACTCCGAGAGCGCTCCGGCCAATGTTGCTTCATCAAGTGAATCTAAATCGCCTTGTCCGAAGAGCGCACGAGCAGCTTCTTCAACTCTTTCCGAAATTTCAACAGAATGAACTAAGGAAGTTAATTCGCGAGCGAGTGCACGGTGCGCTTCGCGTAATCCAGGGTTAGTTTCGTGGGCTTTTTCAAGTTCGATAATCTCTTCATGAGATTTAAAGGAGAAAACTTTTAAGAACTTGATGACATCTTTATCATCCGTATTTAACCAGTACTGGAAAAAAGCGTATGGCGAGGTCATAGAAGCGTCTAGCCAAATGCTGCCACTGGCAGTTTTACCAAACTTAGACCCATCAGATTTTGTAAGAAGAGGAATTGTTAGAGCATGGCCACTTCCACTTTCAACTCTGCGAATTAAATCTAAACCAGCAACAATATTTCCCCATTGATCTGAACCGCCTAATTGCAATGTGCACTGGTAGCGACGATATAGCTCTAGAAAATCCAGTGACTGCAGCACTTGATAAGAGAACTCTGTGTAAGAAATTCCACCAGATTCAAGTCGTGAAGAGACTGAATCCTTAGCGAGCATTTGATTAACCGAAAAATGCTTACCAATATCTCTTAAGAATTCAATGGCAGAAAGTGGCGAAGTCCAATCGAGATTATTAACAACCTGCGCCTTATTGGGACCCTTTTCGAAATCTAAAAAAGTTGATACTTGTTCGCGTATCTTTGAAACCCATTCTGCAACCGTGTCATTACTATTTAGAGTGCGTTCTTCGTTGCGACCCGATGGATCTCCAACTAATCCTGTGGCTCCCCCGACTAAGGCAATTGGATTATGTCCAGCTAATTGGAAACGTCGCAGAACAAGAAGAACAACTAAGTTTCCAACGTGTAATGAAGCTGCAGTTGGATCAAAACCGATGTACAAGGTTATTGGTTTTTTCAAAGCTTCTTGTAAGGCGGTTTCATCGGTGGATTGCGATATCAATCCTCGCCAGCGGAGATCTTCTAGAAGATTCATGAACGCATCATCTCGGAAAAGGCCTTCGATTTGTTGGCAATTTCCGTGCGTTGAAGAAGTGTTTTTTTCAGAGCCGCAGCTATCTGCTTCTTTACTTCAGTAGGGGCAGTGCCTCCAGCGGTTGTGCGTGAAGCTATAGCGCCTTGAACTGTTAATACCTCGCGGATAGAAGAATCCAACGATAGGTGAATTGATGAGAATTGCTCATCGCTTAATTGATGAAGTTCGATGTCGAGCTTTTCACACATCGCAACACACGCCCCAGCTGCTTCATGTGCCTGTGAAAACGGCACGTTTTTTCTAACCAAATAATCAGCAATTTCAGTTGCAAGAGAGAAACCAGTTGGCGCGGATAACTTCATTTTTTCGCGATCGAATTCTGTTGTAGCAATCATGCCCGATACCGCCGGAATCACCAGGAATAACGTATCTAAACTATCGAACAATGGTTCTTTGTCTTCTTGCAGATCACGGTTGTATGCAAATGGCAAACCCTTAAGCATCGCTAAAACCGACATTAGATTTCCAATTAATCGAGCGCTTTTTCCGCGAGCTAATTCCGCCATATCGGGATTCTTCTTCTGAGGCATAATCGATGAACCGGTTGAATACTGGTCTGCAATTTTGGCCCAAGAAAATTCAGTAGATCCCAGAAGTGTCCATTCTTCTCCGATGCGAGATAAATGAATACCTATAAGTGAAATAATAAACAACGCCTCTGCGACATAATCCCGATCGCTGACCGCATCAATACTGTTTTCAAAGGTCTTAACAAATCCCAAATTCGTTGCCGTAAATTCAGGATCTAATGGCAATGATGAACCTGATAATGCGCCAGCTCCTAATGGACTTACAGATGCACGTTGATACCAGTCATTGATTCTGGTGACATCTCGCGTGAATGCATGTGCATGTTTGGCGATTTCATGTCCGAAGGAAATTGGCTGTGCGTGCTGGATATGCGTGAAACCTGGTGCAGGATCATCAACATATTGACTTGCTTTCTTCAAAATTATTTCAGTAAGTTCGGTGAGCAAAGTGGCCAAAGAGAGCATGTGATCAATTGCGAAAAGACGAAGATCTGTGGTGACTTGATCATTTCTAGATCTTCCAGCACGAAGTGCTCCACCTAATAGCCCAAGTTTGGACGTTAAGCCACGCTCTAAAGCACTATGAACATCTTCATCTTCTTCGATAGGTAAAAACTTTTGCGAAGCAACCTCATCAATAAGTTCCTTAAGCGCTTCCCTGATTTTTACTGAATCTTCTTTTGAAATCAGTGATGATTTTTCAAGAACGGCTAAGTGGGCTAATGAAGACCTCAGGTCATAAGGAGCTAATCGCCAATCAAATCCAACGCTGCGAGAGAGAGCGAAGACAGCATCCGCTGGTTGCTCTGTAAAACGTGCTCCCCACAGCGCCATTTATTTTCTCCCACTCTTTGAATTACGTGAACTCTTTGCATTAGCAAAAGCCAGAACTTCTTTAGCTAACTGTGCCCCACCTGTTGCTTTCTTAGACACAAGGATAATTGTGTCATCACCAGCTAGGGTTCCAATTACTCCTGTGAGATTGGCATGGTCTAACGAACTGGCTAAAAATTGGGCCGCACCCGGAGGCGTATGAACAACTGCAAGATTGGCGCTGTGATCTACCGAGATTATTAACTTCGAAGGAACAGGATTAACGCGAGATAAAGCATTATCTTCAGACTCATGAATCTGATAGACCGAAACTCCATCACCATTTCGCCCGCGAACCGCACCGATTTCCTCTAAGTCTCTACTAGCGGTTGCTTGAGTAACCCGAAAACCACTCTTCTTTAGATGCAGAACTAAATCAGTTTGTGAATGGATAAGACCTGATTTAATCAAGGCAATTGCTTTGGCTCTGCGACCTGAAACACTCTGTGAATTAATTGACACGAGACATTACCTCCTTGAATACCTTAATGAACAGACGTAGTTCTATCTTTGAAACTGTCAAAGCCGGCGCGATTCGAATCGTGTTTGGATTTGCAGCATTTACCAAAACTCCAGAATCTTCAAGCAACGTGGCAACCTGAGCTGAATTGTTCTTAGACAATTCGATACCTATCAATAATCCGGCGCCACGAACCTCGGTGACACCTGGAACCGCATGCAGAGCAGTCGAAATACATTTGTAGTCAGCTTTGACTTTTCCCAAAATCTTGTTCTTTTCTATCCATTTTATTGCTGCAATTGAAGCTGCCGTTGTAACTGGGTTACCTCCAAAAGTTGAACCATGATCGCCGGGAATAAATAATTGTGAAGATTCTCCGACTGCAATCATCGCAGCAAGTGGCAGGCCAGCGCCTAGTCCTTTAGCAACCGTAATTACATCAGGAGTGATTCCTGAATACTCATATCCAAACCATTGGCCTGTGCGTCCGATACCTGTTTGAACCGCATCTATTGCAAGCAAAACTCCATGAGCTGTGCAAATTTCGCGTACCTCTTTTAAATAATTTGTTGGCGGAACGATTACACCGGCTTCACCCATTATTGGCTCAATGATGACCATTGCAGTCTTTGAATTTATCGCCCTTCTAGCTTTTTTGATATCCCCGAAAGGAATGTGCTTCACATTTTTGAGCAACGGAGCAAAAGCTATTTTCTTCGATCTTTGTCCTGTGAGAGAAAGCGATCCCATAGTTCTTCCGTGAAACGAACCATTCATAGCGACAATTTCTGTCCGACCAGTTTTTCTAGAAAGTTTTATAGCCGCTTCATTTGCTTCAGCGCCTGATTGAGCGAAGAAAACGCGCGAATCCTTTTTGCCAGTTAATCGGATCAATATCTGGGCTAATTCAATTGCATTGGGGTGAGAATAAAAATTGCTCACATGAGAAAGTGTCTTTATTTGACGACTAACAGCGCTAACAACAACAGGATGTGCATGACCTAAAACACTGGTCGCAATCCCACCTAACATGTCTAGATACTTCTTCCCGTCAGCGTCTTGAACCACGCATCCTTTTCCCTTCACCAGAGTTATGGATGGCACCGAGTAATTACTCATTAAATTCTTGGTCCAAAGATCGCTGTAATCCCTGTTCTTCATGCGTACACCAGAGTTCCACCGCTACCCTCAAGGGCTGCAGCAAAACTGCCATCATCAGTTCCGTCAATTATTCGAACTGATTGTGCACCTGCAGCAATGGCTTCCAAAGTTGCGTCCACTTTGGGCAACATTCCGTCTGCGAAAATTGGTTTTAATTGCTCGAGTTCGTGAGCTGATATTCTCGCAATTAAAGAACTCTTATCAGGCCACTTGCGATAGATCCCTGCAACATCAGTCATGATGATAAGTGTCGAATCGGGATACGCACCTGAAATAGCGGCAGCTGCAAGATCAGCATTGATGTTCAAACCAGTGCCCCCTGCGACATCTACTGCGATCGGTGCAATCACCGGAACAATTCTTTGCTCGAGTAGCTGATCAATGCTTGAAACATCAACTCGCTTTATGCGTCCAACTTTGCCCAATCCAACTATGCCTTCTGCAAATAAAATTTCGGATTGTTTGCCGGAAATCGCCTGAGCGTTAACTCCAGCAAGAAACAATTTATTAGCAACCTCTGGACCCACAACCTTCGATAACACCTCATCTACAACATCGAAGATTTCATCGGTAGTGAAGCGATACCCATTAACGAACGTGCTTTCAAGACTGCGACTCTTTAGTTCGGCGTTGATCTGGGGACCGCCACCATGGACAACTATTACTTGTTCGCCTTTTGAAAGAGCTGATTTAATTGCAGCGGCGAAAATACCCTGTGTGTCATTCATGGCATGGCCACCGAATTTAATAATGATCATGTGGAGTAGGCAGAATTCTCGTGTACGTAGGCATGGGATAAATCATTTGTTTTTATCGTTGCGCACGAAGCGCCTACTTTTAGATCTATCTCGATAACAACCAACCTTGGTTCGAAAGAAACATTAGATTTTTCGGCCCCTGGAGCACTCGATACACACACTTGAATTCCATTCAGAGTCACGTCGATGATGTTCGGATCCATGAATGCATCTGCCGTTCCTACAGCGGCCAAGACTCGACCCCAATTTGGATCTCCCCCAAATATTGCAGCCTTTAGTAAGTTATTTCTGGCACATACTCGTCCAACATTGACCGCATCATTTACGGAACGAGCATTGACTACATTAATTTCAATCGTCTTAGTAGAACCTTCAGCATCTGCAATTAACTGATCTGCCAAGGATGAACATGTTTCTTCAAGCATCGACGCGCATTGTTCCTGAGTTAATTGAACTCCACTTGCACCAGATGACATCAAAAGAATGGTGTCATTGGTGGAAGTACATCCATCAGAATCTATTCGGTTAAAGGTTTTATCCACCGTTTCTTCAAAAATTTGCTTAGCATCAGCCGGCAAAAGAGCGTCAGTTAAAATCACACAGAGCATCGTTGCCAAAGCCGGTGCCAACATTCCAGCACCTTTTGCAATACCACTTACCTGAACGCCGTTCTTACTAATGTTTGAAATCTTGGGGACAGAATCAGTGGTCATAATCGCATGTGCACAATCCAACAAAGAATCATTAGATAAGTTCTTCGAAAGTACATCTAATCCGCTTAAAATCCTTTCCATAGGCAAAAACTCACCGATCATCCCTGTCGAACAGATGAAAACTTCAGAAGATGAATGATTGAGTAACCTTGCAACATGCTCAGCTGTTGAGTGAGTGTCTTGAAAACCTTTCGGACCAGTACAAGCGTTAGCGCCACCGGAGTTTAGAACAACTGCCTTAACAACAGAACCTTTAATAACTTCTTTACTCCATAAAACTGGAGCGGCTACTACTTGATTAGAAGTAAAAACTGCCGATGCCCATTGTGAAGGACCTTGATTAACAATGAGTGTCAGATCTTTTGCACCAGAACTTTTCAAGCCAGCAGCAGTTGCAGACGCTACGAATCCTTGAGGAAGCCTCACGTTCCAAGTCCATCAGTAGATAATCCAGAACCTTCATGAAAACCACACATCAAATTAGCATTCTGGATAGCCTGACTTGCCGCACCTTTTCCTAAATTATCCAGCGCAACACTTATAACTAGTCTCTGAACATGTTCATCAACTGATACCTGAATTTGAATCTTATTGGATCCTGTTAAAGAACCAGTCTTCGGTAATTGACCTACTGGCAACACATCGACGAAATACTCTGCCTCATAAAACTTTGCATACAGCGCATTAACTTGTTCAGTGGAAATGCTTGTATTTAAACGCGCCGTAATCGTGGAAAGAATTCCTCTAGGCATAGGGACCAAGATTGGAGTAAAAGAAATTTTGACATCCTTACCTGAAGAATTACTTAATGCTTGCTCTATTTCAGGCGTATGTTGGTGGATGCCCCCAAATTTATAGGATGTTAAAGATCCCATTACTTCGCTTCCAATGAGATTGATCTTTGCATTTCTTCCGGCACCTGTTGTACCTGAGGCTGCAACTATGACAATATCTGAAACATCAATGATCCCTAACGCAGGCAGTAAACCAGTGATAATCGATGTGGCATAACAACCTGGATTTGAAACTTGTACGCACTTAGATATTTTCTCTCTTTGTCCCGGGATTTCAGGTAAACCATACGTCCATACTCCGGCGTGCTCTCCGTCATAATATTTACTCCATTGAGCGGAATCGCTGAGTCGAAAATCGGCGCCAAGATCAATCACTTTTGTACGACTAGAAATATTCTTAACTACACTGGCCGACTGGCCATGTGGCAGAGCTACAAATGCAACGTCAATCTGCTCAAAGTTTATAGATTCAATTGCTTGAAATTTTTGACCTTGGTAAGTAGTTAGATGCGGATGCACCGACGTAATTAACTCTCCGGCATTGCTATGGGCGCTTACTTGAACAACCTGCAAATGAGGATGAATTGCCAATAAACGCAAGAGCTCTCCACCTGCGTAACCGCTGGCACCTAACACTACCGTCTTCATGCTGTCAGCCTAACTGGTGATGACTAATTATGCAATTATATGCATAATTATGCAGTTCTAACCACCGCACCACAACGCTTTGATGCCAGATTGGTGGCTGATTCACGCATCGAGGAAACTTCTTCGCTTGTGAGGGTTCTATCTGGTGCTCTAAATGTAAGAGTGAAAGCCAAAGAAACTTTTCCATCTCCAACCTTGTCGTATCGATCGAAGAGAGAAATAGATTCTAGGAGATCACCGGCACCTTCCATGAGAGCCTCCTGTACCTGCAATGCTGTAACTGTTGAATCAACTATCAGGGCAACATCTTGCATTGCAGCAGGCATCACGCCAACTCTATAAGGGCGAACCATCTCGGATTCTGGTAGTGCTCCTAAATTAATTGAAAATGCACTGGAGCGGGCAGGCAAGTTGTATTGACTAAGAATACGCGGATGAATTTCTCCAGCATGTGCAACAACTTTTCCGTCCACGATAAGTTCAGCGCAACGTCCCGGATGCCACGGCGCTAGATCCGAACGCTTTACTTCATAATCTAAATGAGCGAGCTCGAGAATTTCTTGTGCAAACGCTATTGCATCATTCCAACCGTAATCTGCCGATTTTCCTTGCCAAGAGTCTTCCTCCTTCTTACCGATCAACAATCCTGAAACCATCTCAGTTTGCTCGGGTACGGAAGCAAATATCTTAGAAATTACATCTGCAGAAGGACGCTTTACAACATCAGGACTAACTGAAGTTTCCAACTTTTGTGAACTTCTAAAAATTGACCCCATCTCAAAAATCGCAAAACTCTTAGCGCCACGACTGATGTTTCGTGCCGCCACTTCTATCAAACCCGGAATTAAATGGACTCTTAGTAGTGGATTTTCATCCGACATCGGATTGACAATTGCATACGTTGCCGCACGAGGGCCAACAAAGCCCATGTCATCTATTGTCTTCTGATTTGTAAAGGGGAAAGTTAAAACTTCAGCAAATCCTCGATTGGCTAAGTACTGCGCAATAACCCGACGTCGTTTTTGTAAGGATGTTAAGGATGCGTGCAAAGGCCGATTCGGAAGTATCGAAGGTATAGATTCATATCCAATAATGCGTGCAACTTCCTCTGCGATATCAGATGTATTCACTAAATCCGCTCGCCATGATGGTGGATCGATAACCCACTTCTTCTCATCCACATCGCAGCCCACTACACGCAAAGTTCTGGCAACTTCTTCAGGTTTTACTTCAAAACCTAGGATCTTTGAGACGTCATGGGGATCTATGCTAAAAGTTGGTGGAAACTTAGCCTCACCAGTAAATGCTGTTTCAACATGTTGAGCCGAACTATTTTCAGTCAGTAATTGAACAAAACGTGCCGAGGCGAACTCTGCTAGCGAAGGATCAACTCCGCGTTCTAATCTGCGTGATGCTTCTGAAGATAACTTATGCCGGCGAGAATTTTGAGCTACGGCGATTGGATCAAACCGCACAGCTTCAAGTGCAATTTCAGTTGTACTCTCAGTAATTTCGGAAGAAGCCCCACCCATGGTGCCAGCTAGTGCAAGAGGTTTTTCATCATCTGTCACCATTAAATCCATAGGATCTAATGTGCGAATTTGTCCATCCAAAGTTGTGAACTTCTCTGACTTGCCAGCGCGCTTCAAATGCAAGTTTCCCTTTATCTTATGCCGATCAAAAGCATGAAGTGGTTGGCCTAGTTCGAGCATTACGTAGTTCGTAACATCTACAACCAAAGAGATTGAACGCATACCCATCTTTTCTATTCTGCGACGCATCCACACAGGTGTTAAGGCACTTGAATCAAAATGAGACATTGTTCGAATATAGAAAACTGACGCACAATCCTTTTCATCAATCTTCGGCTGAACACCCTTGCCAGTATTAACAAAAGATAGCGATCGTAAAGCTTCTACGGGATCAGTGAATTTCAAACCAAAAGCTCCCGCAATTTCACGTGCTACTCCCCTGATGCTAAGTGCATATCCACGATCAGGATTAACAGCAATGTCGAAAATTACATCATCAACGTGCAATGTTTGTCTTACGTCATCCTTAGTTGAAACCTGATTTTTACTAAAAGCCATAATGCCAGCGTGATCATCACTCAAACCTAATTCTTTGGATGAGCAAATCATGCCATTGGAGGTTTTTCCATATGTTTCGCGGGCTGCAATATGGAAATCGCCAGGAAGTACTGCGCCCGGCAGGGCCACAACAACAATATCGCCGACATTGAAATTTGTTGCACCACATATTACGAAACGAGTTTGCTTCTCACCACAGTCCAAACCAACGTACCGGATAGGTTTCTTGAATTCGGTAACTTCCTCGATAGAAAGAACTTCGGCAAAAACTAATGAACCTTGAACATCTTTACCTTGCTCAATTATTTCTTCGACCTCAAATCCAACTCGCACTAGACCTTGGGCGATGTCATCGGTCGACAAATTCTTTGGAATTTCAACAAATTCTCTTAACCAAGACAATGGTGCGCGCATTACAGCCCCACTCCGAATTGTCTTGTGAATCGTAAATCGCCTTCAACGATGTCATGCATATCTGTTATTCCATGGCGAACCATCAACGTTCTTTCAAGTCCCATGCCAAATGCAAACCCACTGAACTCATTTGTATCAATACCGCATGTTTGCAGAACACGTGGGTTAACCATTCCGCAACCACCCCACTCGATCCATCTTCCATTGAAAAATACATCTACTTCAGCACTTGGTTCAGTAAACGGAAAGAAGGATGGACGCAAACGAGTAGTGACATCAGGACCAAACATGTACCTAGCAAAGTTATCCAGCGTGCCTTTCAAATGAGCCATAGTGATTCCGCGATCAACTACTAATCCTTCAACTTGATGAAACACCGGACTATGGGTGGCATCTAATTCATCAGCTCTAAAAGTTCTACCGGGACAAATGACATAAATAGGCGGTTGCTTGGTGAGCATCGTCCTGATTTGCACAGGCGATGTATGAGTACGTAAGACCATGCCGGATTCCAAGGGTTCTACGAAAAAAGTATCTTGCATAGTTCTTGCTGGATGATCAACAGGAATGTTTAGCGCGTCAAAATTGAGCCAACCTGATTCCAATTCAGGACCTTCTTCTACAAAATAACCCTGCTCAATAAAAAAATCTGAAATATCATTTTTAATAATGCTGATGGGGTGTAACCCACCCTGATGATTTCGCCGCACCGGAAGAGTGATATCAACGATTTCTTCAGCGAGCATTTTTTTATCGCGTTCATTTTCTAAACGTTTAGTGGCTGCTTCTAAGGAGAGTGCAATGGAGGCTTTGGCTTCTCCAACAAGTTTTCCTAATGAGATTTTTTCATCCGGTGAGAGAGATCCTAAAGACCGGGAGGCTCCAGAAATGGATGATTTATCCCCGGTGTGAAGCAAACGCGCACTCTTTAAATCATCGAGAGACGTGCAAGCCTTAAAGGCCGAATCAGCCGAATCCACCCAACCTTTAATTTCTTGCGCATTCATGGAGGCGAGTCTAACGCCTCGTACTTTAGGAAGTTGGGATATTTGCTAGTTGATACATAACGATGCTTGCGGCAACAGATAGATTCAGGCTTTCTGCATTGCCGGGCATAGGAATTCTTACGGGAGTAATTCGATCCACTGATGCAGATAAACCTTTGAGATTATGCAAACCACGAGCTTCGTTACCAAATATTGCAACCACTGATCGTTCCAAGGTAATCATTGATAACGGAGTTTCTGCGGCAGTATCAAGGGCAATGAATGTGCAATCCCAATTCAAAATCTCATCTAACGCCACGTCCTGGTAAACCGGAATGTGCCACAGCGATCCCACAGTGCTACGAACAACTTTTGGAGAGAAGATATCAACGCTGTTGGGCGATGTAATAACCGCGTTAAAACCGAACGCATCGGCTGAGCGAATAACTGTTCCAGCATTGCCCGGATCTTGAACTTCGCTGAGATAAATGAACTTACTTTTAACCTCTGGTTTTAGATTTTGTATCGAAGTATCTGGAATCTCACATACAGCAATCAAGCCCTGCGGCGTAACGGTATCTGACATAGTCCTAGCAACATCTTCGGTGATACTTAGAACTTCGCATTGTGCTTGATTTACTACCTCTGAGAATTTTTCTAAAGCACCATTGGTCACATATAAAGTTTGCAATTTCGGCCCTGCAGAAGAAATCAACGCTTCGCGAACACATTGAATACCTTCTGCAATAAAAAGTCCTGATTCATTTCGTTCTTTAGAACCTCTAGAACTGATAAGAGCCTTAACTCGCCCAACGTGCGGGGAATTAAGGCTCTCGATCATGAGTGCTATTTATGCAGATGCAAGACTCTTACGAGCCACATCAACAAGTGCTTTGAATGTAGCTGGATCGTTAGTTGCTAAGTCAGAGAGAATACGTCGATCGATTTCTACTCCTGCGCTCTTTAATCCCTGAATCAAACGGTTATAGGTCAAACCATTTTCACGGCTTGCAGCGTTAATGCGCTGAATCCACAACTGGCGAAAGTCGCCTTTTTTGTCCTTGCGGTCATTGAAGGCATAAACCATTGAGTGTGTGACTTGCTCCTTGGCCTTAGTGAAAAGACGGGAACGTTGTCCGCGATAACCACTTGCTCGTTCAAGAGTTGTGCGACGCTTCTTTGCTGCGTGAACTCCGCGTTTTACTCTAGCCATTTAATTCACGCTCCTTACTTCAAACCAAGCATGCGCTTGGCTGTAAATGT
>WLRX01000015.1 GCA_009706135.1 Actinomycetota bacterium | reverse complement strand
TTGGCGCATTTGTGATGATTGTATTAATGACATTAATTCTGATCGCCGGAACTAAGCGCACTCTTCGCTGGATGAATATCTTCTGGATTATCGCTTCAGTAGGTACTTTCCTTGCCTTCATTGCACTTGCATTTGGTTCAAAAGCCAAATTCCAGGCAAATTTCAATGCACTATCTGGTGATTACGGTGCGACTGGCGATTCCTATCAAAACGTAATCGCTGGTGGTGGCGCTGATGCTTCGACATCTTCATTAACAAATTGGGATGCGACACTTCCAACCGTATTTGTGATCATGACATTTATGATGTGGAACTGGTGGAGTGTTTATCTCTCTGGCGAACTAAAAGGCGCTTCTAATCGTCAACGTCACGTGCGGATTATGTCTACATCTCTTTTGTGGAACGTGGTATTCCTAATTATGGGTGTACTACTTCTCTATAGAATTGTTGGTCATGACTTTATGGTCGGCGCAAATACTGGAGGAAATGAAGCATATGTCTTGCCAAATGCTCCTTGGTATCACTTCCTAGCTTCTATAACTTTAAATGTGCCAGTACTCACATTCTTGATAGTCGGTTCTTTCCTTTTCTGGTCATTGCCAGCGATGGTCGGAAACGTTTATCAACCTGTTCGTGCAGTATTTGCATGGTCATTTGATCGACTATTGCCTGCAAAACTCGCTGATGTAAATCCACGCACTCATTCTCCTGTTCCAGCAATTCTTACAGTGATGGGACTAGTCACTGCAATGTTGATTTGGAGCGTTAGTGCAACAACATTTGCAACATGGCTTGCACTTGGAGTCCTTGCAGGTGTCGTTTGTATTCTCATCGTTGCCTTAGCGGCATTTGTATTCCCATCCCGCCGGAAAGATCTTTATCTCAACTCTCCAGCCAATCAAAAGTTCATGGGGATTCCGGTTCTACGTATCGTGTCACCACTGTCAGCTCTTGTGATGGTTTTCTTAGTTTGGGCAGTTTTGAAATATCCAGCCCTTGCAATTGGAACACCAGAACATGCTTGGTGGGTACCGGCATTTATCGCAGGAATAGTTGTAGTTGGTCTACTCCTCTATTACATTCCAAAGATGGTTCGCAAATCACAAGGTATTGATATTGACCTTGTATATAAGGAACTGCCACCTGAGTAATTCAAAGTAGAAAATAACTCCGGCCATTTATATTATGGTCGGAGTTATTTTTTTACTTATTTTCTGACTAAAGACCAGGCAATTCCGTCCAAAATATCTGCTTCAGATGCCACAAACTCAGCAGCACCGGTCGCTTTCATGATTTCAGAAAGAACAAGTGAGCCAGCAGTGAATACATCAGCACGACCGGGATGTAAGAAGCCAACATGTGATCTTTGCTCAGCATTCATTTTTTCAAAAGTTCGTGCGACAGTGTGTGCTTGCTCAGCGCTTATGCGGGCTAGGTGAATTAAGTGACGATCATATTGCGCTAGTCCTAATGCACTTGCAGCTACTGAAGTTGCCGTGCCGGCAACGGCAATTAGAGTTTTAGCTTTTGTAATTGGAACAATGCCTGCAGCAAGTGCGATTGCTTCTTGAATATCTCTTCGCGCGTTTTCAATTTCTTCTTGCTTCGGTGGATCTGAGTGGATATTTCGCTCTGTCATTCGTACGCATCCAATATTTACGCTCTTTGCAAACTCCACACTGGAATGTCCATAAACAAATTCCGTTGAGCCACCACCGATATCAACGACTAGAAATGGCCCCTGATCTGAAGCAAACTCTTTTGTAGCGCCAATAAAAGAGAGCATTGCTTCTTCTTCTCCGGAAATTACTTCAGGAGCGATACCAAGCCGTTGCTTTACGCCATCTATAAAAATCTCTCGATTTGTTGCATCGCGTGTGGCGCTGGTCGCACAGAAACGAATCTCTTGAACTCCGCGTTTTCTAATTTCGTGTGCGAACAAATCTACCGCTGCAAGAGTTCGTGCAATTGCTTCGGGATGAAATGCTTTGGTTTGATCGACGCCTTGCCCAAGACGCACAATTTCCATTGTTCGATATATTTCTCGAAAATTAGTTCCTTCAATATCTGCAATTAACAATCTAATTGAATTTGTTCCACAATCTATTGCTGCGACTCTCATGCATCCATCTCCGTATTACATGGATTTTCAATCCACCACTGTGGCAATTTACTCAACGCTTCATCTCCTAGGGGATTCACACCCGGACCAGCACTGAGTGAGTGTGCAACGAGTGAGTGCAAACACTTGACTCGATCTGGCATTCCTCCCGCAGAAATTCCTTCCACTTCATCAACGACTATGCCCAAGGCATTGCGATCTGTTAAATAAGCTTCGTGTGCTTTGCGATAGGACGCAGCTAACTCGGTGTCATTTGCCAAGCGTTCATTCATCTCTGCCATTAATCCGGATGATTCAAGAGTAGAGATTGCACCCGTAAGTCGTGGACACGTTGCATAATAAAAAGTTGGAAATGGTGTGCCATCACCAAGTCGTGGTGGTGTTTGCACAACAGCTGGCATAGAACATGGACATCTATAACCAATTGCATGCACATCTCTTGGAGTGCGACCTAATTGAAATTGGATGCAATCAAGATCGCGGGGTTGAACTTCTTTCACTGATTTCGTGTTTCCGTAATCGATGCAATCATTCGCGCATACCAAGGTTGCCCATCTGGAATCTTGCTGGCAACGGTTGTGCCACTTTCTTGTGTGTACTGTCCCTCTGAATTAGTGACAATGTACTGACGCTCACCTGGCAAGACAAAATGTAAACGCTCACGTGCTTGAGATTTAATATATTCAGGATCTCTCCACATTAGTAACTCTTTACGAGCCTGATCGAGAGCTTCATTGTTACTTGCAACTTGGGATTTAAGCGCACTGATCTGAGCACGTTGCGTGAAGTAATGCTTAATCGGTGGCGCAATAGTCAAGGCCATTAAAAAAAGAATAGTCGAAAGGATTAATACGCGATTATTTCCACGTCGCCTATTGAAATTTAATCGATGACGACGCGCCATCATTTATCCCTTGAATCGAGGAAACGCAGCACGAGCTGCGTAAACCGCACCATCTGAGAGTTCTTCTTCAATACGTAATAACTGGTTGTACTTAGCAACTCGTTCAGTACGTGCGGGAGCACCCGTTTTAATCTGTCCGCAATTAGTTGCAACTGCAAGATCTGCAATAGTTGTGTCTTCTGTTTCTCCTGAGCGATGGCTGAGCATGCTGCGATAATCCGCACGGTGTGCCATATCTACTGCATCAAGAGTTTCCGTCAGTGTTCCAATTTGGTTTACCTTCACCAAGAGAGCATTTGCAGTGTTTGAATCAATACCTTTTTTCAAGCGCACTGGATTAGTGACAAATAAATCATCTCCAACAATCTGAACTCGCTTTCCTAGAGATTCGGTCATTGAACCCCAGCCTGCCCAATCTTCTTCATCTAATGGATCTTCAATAGAGACTAGTGGGTATGCATCGACGAGAGACGTGTAATAAGCAATCATTTCTTCGGAAGATTTTGTCGAACCTTCAAAGTTGTATTTACCGTTCTCATAAAACTCTGTAGCAGCAACATCCATCGCAAGTGCGATTTCTTTTCCTGGTTTAAATCCAGCTAAGGTAATTGCTTCAATTATTAAATCTAGTGCAGCGCGATTGCTCTCTAAATTTGGTGCAAATCCACCTTCATCACCAACGCTTGTTGCGAGTCCGCGCTTTTTCAAAACAGATTTAAGGGCGTGATAAATCTCCGCACCCCAACGAAGTGATTCGCGAAACGTGTCTGCACCAATTGGGGCAATCATAAACTCTTGAATATCAACGTTTGTATCAGCGTGTGCGCCACCATTTAATATATTCATCATTGGTACTGGCAAAAGGTGCGCATTGGGTCCACCCAAATAACGAAATAGTGAAAGGTCAGCACTTTCGGCTTGCGCCTTTGCTACAGCTAAAGAGACTCCAAGAATTGAATTCGCGCCAAGGCGTGATTTGTTGGGAGTTCCATCTAGCGCGATCATTTCGCTATCAACTAAACGTTGATCTTGTGCATCAAGTCCAATGACAGCATCGGCGATTTCTCCATTAACAAATGCAACGGCTTTTTCAACGCCTTTTCCCAAATATCTCTTGCCACCATCTCGAAGCTCAGACGCTTCAAATGCACCTGTTGATGCACCACTTGGAACTGCGGCACGAGCTTGCGTTCCATCTTCTAATTGAATTTCAACTTCAACTGTTGGATTTCCACGAGAGTCAAGAATTTCACGAGCTCCAAGAGCTTCGATTAGTGCCACTTAATTCTCCTTCATTTCAAATTCTGATTATGGCTAATCCTACCGTGCCTCTTGCTGCGCAATCTCACGCATTAATCGCTTGCTCTGCATACGTAATGCATCTTCAGGATCTATGCCGTTCTTGTGTGCCCATGAAATTACTGCAAGAAGTGCGCTGCCAACAGATTCAGATGTCGCTGGCGAATTCTCAGAATAAGTAGGTACCTGCAGTTCTACACCGTATTTTTCTGCACGGTAGAGCAACTTATTAATTAACGAAAGCGCCGGTTGTGAAATGGCAACACCATCTAATGCAGATGTGCGTCCCTTTTCTGCCGCCTTAATCTCTTCCCAATTTGCAATTACTTCTTCACTGCCACTTACTTTTTTATCACCGAATACATGGGGATGCCTGCTGATAAGTTTTTCGGTAATAACCTTGGCGACGTCTTCAATAGAAAATGGATCTGTCGGATGCTCTTGCGCAATACGTGAGTGAAAATATACCTGCAACAATATGTCGCCGAGTTCTTCACGCATTCCGATGCGTTCGGATTCGGCAACTGTGTCGATGAATTCATATGACTCTTCAAGTAAATACTTAATTAAAGACTCATGCGTCTGTTCTGCATCCCATGGGCAACCACCAGGTGAACGGAGTTGATCCATCACCTCAACTAATCGTTGTAAGTATGAAGTACTCATACCTATGCCCTGAATTCTTACTTGTTAGAAGGAGTTACGGCAGATCCCGCTGAATCAACAGGAAGAACGTCGGCGGTTGCAGAATCCCAAACACCGTAACGAGGATTGATTACAACTTTATTTTGAGTGGCCATATCTACTACAAGTTTTTGAATTGCCGCACCGACTTGATCGGCTGGTACACCACTTGCTTCAAGTGCTTGACTCAATTTGTCAGAGATGATGACGCTCTGTAAATATAGATCAAAATCTTTTGCTGCTATTCCCGCTCCAACAAGTGCAGTTACTAATCCTGCATCACCTCCAACTTGTTGAATAATGCTGGCTCTTCGGGTGTCAATCTCAGCTTTTGAAACCGTAATTTTGAGCTTTGCTGCAACTTCATTGAGTAATTCAGAGAGCACATGAAAACGCACTTGTCCGCGATTTAGATTTTCTCCCGATTCTAATTGCATTTGCGATGTATCAACTTCGCTTCTTTCGTTCATTACTGCATCGATACTCGATTGAACTGTTGACTGCGATATTTTGATTGAACCAACGGTGGCGGCTGAACTAACTTGTGAACAACCAGTGAGCAATAGCGCTGCTGACACTGCGGCAATGGAAACAACTTTTTTCACTATGAACTGCCTTTCGACGTTGGTGCTAATTCGGTTACGGCCTGCGTTACCCAAGCCAGAAGAGAAGTATCCACTATCGGAGCAGTAATTTCTGACGGATTCCACGCAGAGCTCTTGGGCAAAGCTACTAAAACCGTTGAAGATGCTGATTTATAGAGTGATCCTGGATACAAGCGGGCCAATGTTATCTGTTTCGATTCAGGCAAATTAATTGGCGAAAGCCGTACGAATTTTCCTTGGGCAACAACTTCACGTAATGAGATGCTCTTTGCAAAAGCGCGAAGCGCAGCAACACCTAGAAGAGTTTGTGCTTCTTGTGGAAGTGCTCCGAATCGATCCTTTAATTCTTCTTCAATTGCTTCAACATCTTCGCGGTTTCGAACATCTGCCAGGCGACGATATAGATCTAAACGCAAACGTTCGCCAGTGACATAGGCAGCGTCGAGATGAGCGTTAATTGGTAATTCAACTTTACATTCATGATTCGGTTCTGAAGTTTCAATTATTCCGGATTTGTACTCATGAACTGCTTCGCCAACCATGCGCATATATAAATCAAAACCAACATCTGCAATGTGACCCGATTGTTCTCCACCTAATAAATTTCCTGCTCCACGAATTTCAAGATCTTTGAGTGCAACGCGCATTCCCGCACCAAGTTCGGTATTGGCTGCAATAGTTTTTAATCGATCATGCGCTAATTCGCTCAATGGTTGATCTGGTGGAAATAGGAAATATGCGTATGCACGTTCGCGTCCACGACCAACACGACCGCGAAGTTGATGAAGTTGAGAGAGACCAAAGAGATCTGCACGTTCAACAATTAATGTGTTGGCATTAGCAATATCTAAGCCACTTTCAACAATAGTTGTACAAACTAGGAGATCGAAATCTCTATTCCAAAAAGCGAGAATTACATCTTCAAGTGCACCTTCACTCATCTGCCCGTGTGCAATTCGGATACGTGCTTCAGGTACAAGCGTCTGCAGTTTTTGAGCCGCTTGCTCAATTGATTCAACTCGATTATGAATATAAAAAATCTGTCCATCACGCAACAACTCACGATGTATTGCGGCTGTAATTTGTGCATCATCACGTGCGCCCACATACGTCAAAATTGGATGGCGCTCTTCCGGTGGAGTTGTAATCGTGGACATTTCACGAATACCCGTAACAGCCATCTCTAAGGTTCGAGGAATTGGTGTTGCAGACATCGCTAATACATCCACTGTTGTGCGTAACTTCTTTAGAGATTCTTTCTGTTCTACGCCAAAGCGTTGTTCTTCATCTACAACCACTAGTCCTAGATCCTTAAAGTGCACGTCGTTGGAGAGTATTCGATGTGTACCTACAACAACATCGAGAGTTCCTGCTTCCATCGCTGCCAAAATTTCTTTACTCTCTTTTGCAGTATTGAATCGAGATAATCCGGCGACCTTAATCGGAAATCCGGAATATCGTTCTTCGAATGTTTTTGTATGTTGTTGCACAAGTAATGTGGTTGGCACCAAAACTGCGACTTGCTTACCATCCTGCACAGCTTTAAATGCAGCGCGAATTGCAATTTCAGTTTTTCCATATCCAACATCGCCGCAAACAATTCGATCCATCGGGTAAGGACGTTCCATGTCTGCTTTGACTTCATTAATTGTCGAGAGTTGATCGGGGGTTTCTATATATGCAAAGGAATCTTCTAATTCTCGTTGCCATGGCGTATCAGGTGAGAATGCAAAACCGGGAGAAGATGTGCGAGCGGCATATAGTCGTATAAGTTCTCCAGCAATTTGACGTACCGCTTTACGTGCTCGACCTTTGGCCTTTTGCCATTCACCACTTCCGATTCGGTGAACAGTTGGAGTTTCACCCCCAACGTATTTACTTACTTGTTCGAGTGAATCTGTAGGAACAAAAATTCGATCACCTGGTTGTCCACGTTTAGCCGACGCGTATTCAAGAACTAGATATTCGCGGGTTATTCCTGCAACACTTCTTGAGACTAATTCAATATATCTGCCAATGCCGTGTTGTTCATGCACAACAAAATCCCCTGCTTTTAATTCAAGTGGATCAATAGTTGATTTACGCTTTGAAGGAAGTTTTTCAGTGTTATTGATAACACCTTTACTGCCCGACAAGTCTCGCTCGCTGACAAAAAGAATCCGTGCAGAGGGAACGCTAAAACCAAATGCAATAGTGGAGGTAACAACTCGTACAGAAATTTCAGCGCTTCTAAAGAGATTGGAATATCGCTCGTGCATTCCATGGCCATGCGCTGCAAAGATTAAATCCTGTCCAGACTCTGCAGCGCTTCGAAGTTCATCTACGAGTCGCTCAGTGTTTCCTCTTAATGGATCAATAGCATGCGCCTCTAGAAAAAATGCCTCTTTATCTAAATCGCTTCCGAAAACATTAAAACTTCTTTGCTGCAATCCATTTTTATCTATTTCTGTATTTAACTCATCCCACCGCATATAGGTACCGTCACCAACATGAAGTGGAGTTGCACCACCGCTTGCAGCGTTAAGCCATGAAGCTAAATAAAACTCTTCATTCGTTGCTAGAAGATCTGCTGCCCGAGATCTAATTCTTTCTTCATCTATAAAAATAATTTCAGTATTAGGTGGCATACGATCTAAAATACTTTCAGTTGATTCAACTAGCAGAGGAATAAATGACTCCATGCCTTCTGATGCAATTCCTTCTGATAACTTTTCCAATATTTCTGATGCCTGTGGAAAGTCGACGATTAGCGCTCGGGCCTTTGCTTGAACACTAGGTGTAAGCAGTAACTCGCGGCAGGGCAGGATTTTAATGCTGTCATTTACGGCACCAGTTGTGCGTTGTCCTGCAACATCAAAATAACTCATGTCTTCTATTTCGTCACCGAAAAAGTCAATACGAACGGGTTGATTCGCTAATGGCAAGAACACATCAACTATGCCACCGCGAACTGCAAATTCTCCGCGACGTTCAACTAGATCCGTGCGTTGGTAGGCAAGTTCTCCGAGGTGATTAATTAGTTCTTTGAGGTCGCATTGTGCTCCCACTGCTAACTCGCGTACAGGAGTTTGAGCAAGAGAGTTAATAATTCGATGAATGAGTCCACGTACAGGAGTAACAACAATCGGATTATGCGCCGTGTTTTCTTTTAGTTTGATCAATGTTGCAATACGTTGTGCAACTGTGTCGCTGCGAGGGCTTAAGCGCTCGTGCGGCAATGTTTCCCAAGCAGGAAATTCAAATACTTCATCGTGTAATTCTCTGAGATCGCTAACCAGGTCTTCACTTGATCTGCTGGAACTTGTAACAATTAAAAGTGGTCGCTCGGCTGCTCGAATTGATGCAAGAAATGGGTGTAATGAAGTCGGCGCAATGATGCGCTTTTTGGATTCAAGTGCATCGCGGATATGCGCATCTGCTGCAAGTGCATCGCGGATAAGTTTCATTTGTGCCTCCCTTCTTTTGCTGTATCAACTATTGAGAAAACGCCTTAGGCCCCAACTCCGTGGAACCGGAGGGGGCTTAATGGGGCAAGTCTAAGGCAGGTCAACCTGCCATGATTAGCCAGTGAGTAGACAGGATTCGGCAGCGGCTATCGATGGAGATGGTGCTGGTTTGCGCGCCGATGTTAGAAAACTCGGTGACTTGCTCGGTGAATCACTCGTTCGCCAAGAAGGACAAGAGTTACTTGAATTAGTAGAAGCAGTTCGCAAAGCAGTTAAAGATGGTGGCGGGGACGAACTTTTATCAACTTTATCTATAGATCAATCTGTGCAACTCGTTCGTGCATTTAGTACCTATTTCAATTTAGCTAACGTTGCAGAGCAAGTTCACCGTGCACGAGTTCTGGCAGATGCCAGAGCACAAGGCGGATCATGGATGGCAAAGGCAGTTGATAAAATTGCTGCTGCGCAGAGTGCAAAAATTCCCGGACATGAATTTTCAACGCAAGACGTAACCCGTTGGATTAATGAATTAATGGTCAGACCAGTATTTACTGCTCACCCAACGGAAGCGGCCAGACGTTCTGTATTAAACAAATTGGGACGGGTTGCAAAGCTTCTCGATGAACCAAGTACTCCTGCTCAACGTACTCAATTAGCCGAAACTATTGATGTGTTATGGCAAACCGATGAGTTACGTCTAGGACGCCCAGAACCACTAGATGAAGCGATGAATGCCCTGTATTACCTCGATGATTTGTTTAAATTAACTATTCCTGAAGTGCTCCATGATTTTAAGAATGAAATCAAGCGACTTGGAATTGAACTTCCACTAGATGCTCGTCCACTTTCATTTGGTAGCTGGATCGGTGGAGACCGTGATGGAAATCCAAATATTACAGCCGCAATTACTGAATCAGCAATGGTGTTACAAGTTGGTCACGCAATTCGAGTAACTATTGCAGCTATGGATGAACTGCGTCAGATGCTTTCGATTTCTACCCGTATAACAGGTGCAAGCAAAGCACTCTTGAAATCTGTAGAAGATGACCTCAGAAATATTCCAGAGTTTGAAGATCGCTTTAAACGTTTAAACGTTCAAGAGCCATACCGTCTCAAAGCAACCGCAATTGTGCATCGTCTTGCATTTACTCGAAATCGACATGCGTCAGGTGGCGCACATGTTGCTCACCGTGATTACAACAACACTTCAGAATTATTGGCCGACCTTGCTTTAATGCGCGATTCTTTACTCGAAAATCGTGGTGAATTAATGGCAACCGGATTACTTGAGCGAACTATGCGCACGATTTCTGTATTCGGTCTAACGCATGCAACTCTCGATGTACGCGAGCACTCTGATGCTCATCATCACACACTTGCTTTTGCATTGGGTGATTCATACAAGAATAAGAATCACCAAGATCGTTTCGACGTACTTGCAGGAGAGCTTGCATCATCAAATAATTTGGATTTTGGTAAGTGTGATGAGCCTGCTCAAAAAACACTAGATACATTTAAAGCTGTCTTCGATATCGTCCAACGTTTTGGTCCCGAATCTATTGAGACTTACATTGTTTCAATGACAAAGGGTTCTGATGATTTATTAGCTGCGGTCGTATTAGCTAAGCAATCTGGACTCATAAATTTATCCACCCAAACAGCAATGATTGGTTTTGCTCCACTGCTTGAAACTGTCGCCGAATTGCGTGCGGCTGGTGAAATTCTCGACACATTACTTAGCAATCCTAGTTACAGAAAGATTGTTGAGATTCGTGGAAATTTACAGGAAATAATGTTGGGTTATTCCGATTCAAATAAGGATGCTGGTATTGCAACTAGCCAATGGGAAATTCATAGAGCGCAACGTAAATTGCGCGACGTTGCAATGAAGCACGGTGTTAAGTTGCGACTCTTTCATGGTCGCGGTGGTTCTGTTGGTCGCGGTGGTGGCCCAACCTATGACGCACTCGTTGCTCTGCCATGGGGATCAATCGATGGGCAAATTAAAATGACTGAACAAGGCGAAGTCATTAGCGATAAGTATGCGCTGCCATCTCTTGCTCGTGAAAACATTGAGTTAATGCTTGCCGCATCCCTTGAGGCCACAGTTCTAAACCGAGCTCCGCGACAGAGCCAAGAGAGTTTGGATAAGTGGAATGCGTGCATGGAGCTCATAAGTGAAAATTCTTTTGCGTGTTACCGCTCATTAATTGATCATCCGGATTTACCTGCATATTTCTATGCATCAACTCCTGTTGAACAACTCGGTGAAATGATGTTGGGTTCCAGACCATCTAGACGTCCTGATGCTTCTGGTGGATTAGATAGTTTGCGTGCAATTCCGTGGGTTTTTGGCTGGACACAATCTCGCCAAATTGTTCCTGGTTGGTTTGGTGTCGGAAGCGGATTAAAAGCTGCACGTGAAGCCGGTAAGTCAGATGTTATTCAAGAAATGCTGGCCAATTGGCACTTCTTCCACACATTTATTAGCAATGTAGAAATGACCCTGGCAAAGACTGACTTAGAGATGGCAAAGCGTTATGTCCAAGCACTTGTACCTAAAGAGCTACATCACTTTTTGGATGTAATTACGGATGAGTTTAAATTAACCTGCGAAGAAATTCTTAAGGTCACAAAGAAAGACTCTCTCTTAGGCGATCAGCAAATTTTGGCTCGTACTCTTCAGGTTCGAGATGCCTATCTTGCGCCTTTGCACTTACTCCAGGTCAATTTACTTGAACGAGTACGCGATCATCATGGGCAAGTTGATCCCACTTTGCAACGCGCACTTTTATTAACAATTAATGGCGTTGCGGCAGGCCTTCGAAATACAGGTTGATTCTTAGCTATTAAAGCGTGATTGTGTCTCTTCTAATCCATTGGTAATCAACGACTCGACAACATCACAGCCACGATCAATAAATTCTGACAGAGTTTTTTTCTCAGCAACTGAAAACGCCTTTAAGACAAAGTCTGCAGGATCTTGCGAGCCCATTGGGCGACCAATACCTAAGCGAACTCTGAAGTAATCAGCACTGCCGAAAGCAGAAGTCATGGATTTCAAACCATTATGTCCATTATCGCCACCGGCAAGTTTTGAACGAATTGTTGAATATGCAATATCTAATTCATCATGCAAAGCAATAATGTGATCTGGTTGCACTTTATAAAAAGATGCCAGCGCCTTTGCAGGTCCACCAGTTTCATTCATATAACTCTTCGATTTTGCAACGATTACTGATTGTGCATTCTCGCCCACGCCAATTTTGAAAGCAGCAACATCATTGCGTGATTTATGTGAAGACCATTTAACTTTGTAACGTTTGGCTAGTTCGTCAACAACCATCTGGCCAACATTGTGGCGAGTTGCTGCATATTCTGGGCCCGGGGTACCGAGTCCAATTACTAACCAAACCATGACTAAAGGTTAGTGGTTAAGCATCCTT